>PBWG01000086.1 GCA_002729115.1 Crocinitomicaceae bacterium
AGCTAAGACCTGAAGCATGGCCGGAGGAAAAGAAACACCGCGTCAAAAGATGATCGGGATGATGTACCTCGTCCTGACCGCACTTTTGGCCCTGAACATCTCCAAAGAAGTCTTGAACGGCTTCGTGAAAGTGGAGAACAGCTTGCAGAACACGCAGCACACCCTGAAGGGGAAGGTCTCGGAAACGTTGACCACCCTCGAGGTGAAGTATGCGCAGAACAAAGAGAAAGTCGGTCCATTCATGGACAAGGCCCGTGAAGTCCGCGGACAGAGCGACGATCTCGTCAACTACATCACCCAGTTGAAAGGGCGCTGCATGGCGACGTCCGAGGGCATGTACGACGACGGAGTGGCCAACGACTTCGCCGATTTCATCGGCAAGGACGCCAGTGGGATGGACACCACCATCAGCTTATCTGCCATTCAGAAGAAGGACGAATACCAAGAACTGACGGCGTTCATGGTGGGCTCGGAGCCCCAGAGCCCCAAGTTTGACCCGAACGACCCGTGGAGCGCCACCGCGTTGAAGAAGAACCTGGAGGCGTACCGCGACTACCTCAAGGAGATTCGTCTGACCGATTCGCAGGGCAACACACGTGAATTGCCTGAATACATCAAAGTCCAGCTCGACGAGCGATTCACGTTCGAAGACGAGATGGAAGACGGGAAAGAAGTGCTGTGGGAAGCGGCCAACTTCTTCGACGTGCCTTTGGCCGCCGTCATGCCGTTGATGTCCAAGATGATCATCGATGTGCAGGATGCACAAGAAGACGTGTTGTCTTGGTTGTTGGGCGGCATTGAAGCGAAGAGCTACAAGTTCACCAACCTCATGCCTCTCGTGGTGCCTGAGTCCAACTACATCCTGCGTGGGGATTCCATCCGCGCGGACGTGTTGCTCGCCGCATACGACGCCACCAACGCTCCCGACATCTACGTCGATGGCAAGAAGTGGGACGGCCGCGACAGCAGCATGTTGGCCTACGAAGGCTTGGAAACGCTGAACATCGGCTCCGACGGCATGGGCAAGCTCCGCATCCCCACCAAGGGCATGCAGTTGGGCGACATGACCTTCAAAGGACTCATCCGCTACCAAGGTCCCGACGGCAACATCGAACCTTACGCCTTCATGACGCCCAGCATCACCGTGGCCGAGCCCGCCCTTGTGGTCTCCCCCACCAAGATGAACGTGTTCTACCGCGGGGTGCCCAACCCTGTGGAGGTGTCTGTGCCTGGTGTGCCTCAGGACAAAATCGACGTGCGCATCGACGGAGGACACGCCATCAAGCGTCAATCTGACGGCACCTACGTGGTGGAGCCCAACAAGAGCAGTTCTGTGCGTGAGGCCAACATCACCGTGTCGGCAGAATTGCCCGACGGAAGCAAAAAGACGCTTCCCGCCAAGAAGTTCCGTGTCAAGCGCATTCCCGATCCCGTGGCGTTCTGGACTGGGAAGAAGCCCTCGGACAAGGGCATCACCAAGGCCGAGATCCTGTCGTTTGCCCCTGTGGCAGCTCGCATGGAAGGCTTTGACTTCGACGTGCAAGTGCGGGTGAAGAGCTTCACCATGCGCATCTCGAAAGACGGCTCGTTCTCGGACCTCCCCTCCGGAAACAACCGCATCACCCCCGACCAACAAGAAGCGCTCAAGCGCGTGCGCCGGGGCAACATCCTCTACTTGGAAGACATTTTGGTGTCCATGCCTGACGGGACAGAACGCGATCTGCCCCCGATGAAGCTGAAGGTCACCGGATAACCTGAACAACATGAAGCAATTCCTGTCCATCTGCACCCTGACGGTGATGTTCCTTGGAGCATGCACCCAAGTTGCCTTGGCCCAATCGCCCAACGTTCTCGACGGGGCGTACGTCAAGGAGACCAATTTGACCAAACGGGTGGTTCCTTACCCACACCTGCGTGAGGCCGACGTCATGTACAAGCGCCGCATTTGGCAGGAGATTGACCTTCGTCAGAAGTTCAACCACACCTTCTACTTCCCGCTCGACCCCATCCAGGATCGCAAGAACCTGTTTGATGTCATCCGTGAAGCCTTGTTGGTGGAGGGGTCGCTTGTGGCTTACAGCGCCGGGCCGTTGGGTGAAGACGACGAATTCACCTTCCCACTTTCAGCCGACAGCATACGCACAATCCTCAACCCCGTCACCCTGGTCAAGCAATACGACGACTTCGGGGAGGTCATCGGCACCGTCCAGCAGAGCAACGAGCTGTCTTCGGACAAGATCACGCGGTATCGCATCAAGGAAGATTGGATCTGGGACCGCCAGCGCAGCGAGCGCTACGTGCGCATCCTCGGCATCGCCCCCATGTTGGAGGACTTCGACGTCGACGGGAACAGCGTGGGCTTCCGCCCCCTCTTCTGGTTGTACTACCCGGAGTGCCGCTACGTCTTCGCCAACAGCGAGGTCTACAACATGTTCAACGACGCCCAACGCCGGACGTACGAAGACTTGTTCCAAAAGCGCTACTTCTCGAGCTACATCGTGAAAGAAGACAACGCATTCAACCGTCAGATTGTCTCCTACGCACGCGGACTGGACGCCTTGGCTGAATCCGAGCGCATCCAACAAGAGCTGTTCAACATCGAGCACGACATTTGGAATTACTGATTGGGATCAATCCCATGGAAAGAGGGCATCACTTGCGTGATGCCCTTTTTTGATTCTGGCCTGCTGAGGTCGAACTTGCGTGACCATGTTGCACTTGCTGTCGGTCGGGGTTCACTTTGGGGAACGCACACTGTTTGAGGGGTTGGATTTGGCCATCGGGAACAAGGACCGCATCGGCCTGGTCGGACGAAACGGCGCGGGCAAGTCCACCCTCTTGAAGGTCATCGCCGGACACCAAAAAGCGTCGACTGGATCTGTCAGCGCACCCAAGGATTACCGCATCGGCTACCTCCCCCAGGAGATGGATCACGACGAGGCCGCCACGGTCTTGGAAGTGGCCATGAAGGCCTTTGAGGAAATGCAGCTCTTGGAAAAGCGACTGGCAAACCTGACCAAAGAAGTGGCGGAGCGCACCGATTACGAAAGCGACAGCTACGCCAACTTGATTCAGGAACTCAGCGACGCCAACGAACGCCTCGACGCGATTGGCGCATCCAGCACCGAGGAGCAGGCCCATCGCATCCTCCAAGGCTTGGGGTTCAAGGTGGAGGACATGGGAAGGACGATGTCTGAATTCAGCGGCGGATGGAAAATGCGCGTCGAGCTGGCGAAACTCCTCCTGATGCAGCCCGACCTGTTGCTGCTCGACGAGCCAACGAACCACCTGGACATCGAGAGCATCCATTGGTTGGAAACCTTCCTCATTCACCATCCGGGGGCCATCCTGCTCATCTCGCACGACCGCGTGTTCTTGGACACGCTCACCAAACGAACCGTGGAGATTGGTGGGGTCAAGCTTTACGACTTCAAGGGCCCCTACTCCAAGTACCAGGTTTGGCGTGAGGAGGAGCGCAGCCGGCAAGAACAAGCGGCGAAGAACCAACAGAAGTACATCCAGGACACCGAGCAGCTCATCAACAAATTCAGGGCCAAGAAGAACAAGGCGGCCTTTGCGCAGAGTTTGATCAAGAAGCTGGACAAATTGGAACGCGTGGAAGTGGACGCCGCAGAAAACGCGCAAATTCGATTTCGCTTTCCCCCAGCCCCGCGGTCCGGCAAGGTCATCTTCGAAGCAGAGACACTCAAGAAGTGCTTCGGCAATTTGACGGTGTTTGAAGGGTTGGACTTCATCATGGCCCGTCAGGAGAAAGTGGCATTGGTGGGCAAAAATGGCGCGGGAAAGACGACCCTCACACGCATGCTCCTTCAGCAGGAGTCCTGCACCGCAGGCACCTTGAACGTCGGACACAACGTGGACATCGGCTACTACGCCCAGAACCAAACCGACGAGCTGGACGGCAACATGACGGTCTTGGAAACCCTGGAAGACGTCGCCATAGGGGACGTCCGGAAGCAACTCCGTGGCCTCTTGGGCTCCTTCTTGTTCACGGGCGAAGACGTCGACAAGAAGGTGAAAGTGCTGTCAGGAGGAGAGAAAGCACGTCTGGCCCTGTGCAAACTCCTCCTCCACCCCTACAACGTCTTGGTGCTGGACGAGCCGACCAACCACCTCGACCTCAAGAGCAAAGCCGTGTTGAAAGAAGCCCTTCAGTCGTTTGACGGCTCCTTGGTGGTGGTGTCCCACGACCGCGACTTCTTGAGCGACATGACCCAGTTGGTCTACGAAGTGACCCCCACCGGACTGAAGCAATACATCGGGGACATCAAGCAGTTCTTGCACGAGAAACACGCGGCCAGCATTTCCGCGTATGAGGCCAACAAGGCGGTCAAGGTGTCGTCCAAAAAGGCGTCACAAGATGCCCAAGCCTCCAAGGCCTCTCCCTCGTCTGGAGGAGACGACTACAAAGCCCGCAAAGCACGGGACAAGGCGCTTCGAAAAGCCAAAAACGCGGTGGAACGCCACGAGAAAAAAGTCGCTGAACTCGAGGCCAAGCTGGAAGAAAGCAACGCCGCCATGGCCGCGGTGGACCCCAGCGATCGAGCCAAAGTCACGGAAATGGCCTACGCCTTCGAAGCGCTCCAAACCGAGATGCAAGAGACCATCAACTTGTGGGAAAAGGCCGTGGAAGAACACGACAGGCTTCAAACGGAAGCCGCGTCGATGTAAGTCTTCCACTTCGTGAGGACCTTCTGCATGTCCTCAGGCAAGTCCGATTGAAAATCCATCCGCTCACCGGTGCCAGGATGGGTGAAGCCCAACGTCTTGGCATGCAAGGCTTGTCTGGGCAAGGCTTCAAACATGTTGCGCAGGAACGCGTTGTATTTGCCCCCTGGGGCGCCTTTCACGGCCACGTTGCCCCCGTACACCGGGTCGCCAAACAAGGGGTGGCCAATGTGCTGCATGTGCACCCGGATTTGGTGGGTCCGTCCTGTCTCCAACTTGCACTCCACCAACGTCACCGGCCCCAGGCGTTCGAGCACCCGATAGTGCGTGACGGCGTGCTTGCCCTCTCGGCCATCGACAAACACTTGTTGCACCCGACGGTCTCGCAGGCTGCGACCCACATGGCCTGTCACAGTGCCATCCTCGGCCACGTCGCCCCACACCAACGCCCAATACCGACGGTTGACCGTGCGCTCAAAGAACTGCTCGCTCAAGTCGGTCAAGGCCCGCTCGGTTTTGCCAAGGACCATCAATCCCGTGGTGTCCTTGTCCAACCGGTGGACCAACCCGGGCCTGGGCTCCGGACTTCCTGGCAAACTTGGGAGACTCTGAAAGTGGTGCAACACGCCGTTCACCAGCGTGCCTGAATAGTTGCCGTGCCCAGGGTGGACCACCAAATTCATGGGCTTGTTGATCACAAGCACGTGGTCGTCCTCGTGAACCACATCCAAGTCCATGGGTTCTGGCAGCAACTCAAACTCGTACACCGGCTGAGGAAGCTCCACGGTCACCACGTCTTCGGGCTTGACCTTGTGGTTGCTCTTGACGGGCTGTCCATTCACGCGGACGTACCCCGACTTGGCGGCCGTCTGAAGTTTGTTCCGGGACAAATGAGCCACCCGGTTGATGATGAACTTGTCCACGCGAAGNGGCGCTTGTCCAGGGTCCGCCACCAAGCGGTGGTGCTCAAACAGCTCCTCGCCCTGCTCGTCGTCGTGGGCGTCCTCCCCCGCTTCACTCATGGCTTGGAGATCCAGCGTTGGGTGTGCACTCCTCCGTTCTCATCGANCCCGCGCACCACAAACACCCCGGCGTGAGGNGCTTGCCACACGTGNCGNCCTTCGACCAACGTGCCCAGCANNTCCACCATGCGGCCCGACATGTCCCACACCGAGACGCTCATCGGCTGCATGAGATTCAACGTCATTTGGTCCCGCCCAGGGTTGGGGTGCACATGAATGGACGGCCGGCGCTCCACCGGGAGCTCCACAACGTCGGTGACAATCTCCTTCCCGGCACGCAACACCGGACGAATCATCAANGACCCTTGGATGGCCGACTGCTGCCAAGGCGAGGTCGGAAACTTGTACCAGAGGTGGTCGGCGTTGGTGTCGGTGTTCTTGTCGAGGCCCACGTGAATGCGCTCCTCGCCTTGCTGGACAAACCCCACAAANACCGGCCCCTCCACNGCGATGGGCGCGTTGAANGNGTAGTACACGAACCCGTCGTGTGAGCCTGTGAAGTAATCTGGCTCGTGCACCACGAATTGGGCTTGCANCGCTTCGCCTGGTTGACCGGGCACGTCTGGATCTTCCCCACGGACTTTCAAGGTGAACGTCTCGCCCACCGCGTCGTCAAAGAAGGGCGTGAAGTGCATCCACACGCCGTCGAGCGTGTCGGGTTGCTGAATGTCAAAACGCACCACCAGCTCGCCGCCCTGGCCTTCCAAGGCATACGCCTTTTCGGCCGTGCCGTCGTCGTAGGCGTAGTAGTCCCGGAAGGTTTGAACGTGGACCAAGCTGTCGTTGTCCGGGACACCCGTTTGGTTGGTGAGGTTGGCCGCACCCACTTCATCTTCCCAAAGGCTCACGTGGAACACGGCAAACGAGTCGCTCAGCGCAGGGTTGAACAGGTCTGTGAAGATTTGAAGGTCGTCGACGTAGTCGGTCTCGAAGAGGCCCTGAACGCTGTTGTTGACCACCGCCCCGGCCGTGGGTGCGTAAGAGTTGACGTTGCCCAGCACATCCACCCGCTGGACTTTGAGTCCAATGTCCTCTTGGCTGTTGCTCGTTGCCCCAAAACTGCGGTGCAAAGTGGGCACCGAAGTCGCGGTGTACGCGGCGGGATCCACTTCGAAGTGCGGCCAAGGCATGGCGGTCCATGGGTAAGTCAAGAAACTGGCCGGCGGGGTCACGAAGGCCACCTCCTCGAATTCAGGTGCGGTGGTCATGGCGTCCTCGTCGACGCGCACGTAATCAAGGTGCCATGTGTCGACGTTGCCTTCCAAGGACCCGTAGCTCNTGAACCGAAATTGAAAGTCGTTGTGGAAGAATTCGGGGGCGTCGATGTGGATGACCGCCGGGTGGAACAAGGTGTCGTCGTCGATGCCTTCCGTGGACCACACCCAACGCCAGGGATCGCCCTCCGCGACGCTCGTGCGAAACTCCACCACGAGCGAATCCTCGCCCGCATCTGCGCCATTCGCAATGCCCCCACTTTGGTACCAAAACGACAACGCCACGCTGTCTGANGACGTGTAGCCCTCGCCCAACANCAGGCGGCGCGAGGTCAGCGTGTCNGCATAACCTGTGGGGTTCACCGGCGTCAAGGCNTAAGGGTCGCCCGAGGCGTTCAAGCCATCGAGCGTGGCACATCCCACCGTGGGCGGCTGGTGGGCCAAGGTGGTGGTGCGCCGCACGGGGCTTGGTTCCCAACGTTTGAGGTTGACNGGACCTTCCTCGTGGGCCANGCTGGGCCACGCAAAATCGTCCACGAAGGGCAGCGCCATCGGAAACAACATGTCTCCCCGNGCTTCGAGCGTGGNCCGGGAGGGAACGTCGACATGGACGTGGCGCAAGTCAGCCTCGACTTCGCCGTGCTGGGCGTGCGTCATTCCGACACCCCCGCACACCATCCCCACGCAGAACAACACTTTCTTCATGACATTGGAGAACGCAAGCGGTTGGAAAATCGTGTGCATGGGAGTCATCGAAGGTCAAAATACAAATCGACCGCGGTGCCTTCCGCCACGTAGGGGGTTTCCGAAGGCACAATGTCTTGGNTGGCCACCACNGCGTTGGCTGAGTCTTGGGCGGTGAGCACGTCGGGCGCGTAGCCCACGTGGCCCAGGGCGAGCTTTCGACGGGCCAGCACCGCAGCGGCGTCTTCCAGGGANAGTCCTGAGAGCCAAGGCACGCGGGCCTCGTCCGAACCCAACACCCCTGCCACCAGGACCAGTTCAGAGCCCTTGGGCAAGCGCGTTTCAGAATCCAGCACCTTGCCCTTGTGTTCGAGGCGAATGACTTTGCCCACCAGCAGCTGGTTGGGCTCCTCCTCCATGAAGATTCGGAAGCCTCGGGTGGTCAAAATGCGCTCCACGAGCTTGGCGTCTTGTCCCTCCTGGTACGACACCGCCTCGTCCGGCGGGGTGATGCGGTGGGTGGTCAGCAGGATGTTNCGCCCCACCTTGACTGCACTGCCCGCAGGNGGGTGCTGTTCCACCACCGCACCAGGGGTGCCTGTGGGGAGGTAAATGGAATCCTGCCACACGCCCTCCAACCCNAGGGTGGCCAGGGTGTCGAAGGCGTCCATCCGTGCCATGCCGGAGAGGTCAGGCACCTCCCGCTGCGCAGACGGTTGGCTGTAGAACCGCAACATGAAGAACGTGCCGACCAAGACGACAACCCAGGCGAGGGCGACCCCGCCGGCGTGTTTGGCCAGCTCCTTCCACATCAGTCCTCGGTCAAGATTTCCTCCAACGCGTTGTCGAAGTACGCCCTCAGCTCTTCGCAGAACCCGAAGTGCTTGTCGTCCACCACCAATTTGCCCTTGGTCACGTGGCCCAACAACGTGGGCTTGATGCCGTGCGCTTCACACACGTCGAAAAAGTCGTCTTGGTCAGATTCTTTGAGGGACACCAACGCACGGCCTTGTCCCTCTCCGAAGAGGAACGCGTCCAATCGCACTTCGTCGTCCGTGACAATGTCAAACCCAAGTCCCCGTGGCATGGCCATTTCCAACAACGTCACAAACAAGCCGCCGTCGGCCACGTCATGGGACGCCACCGCCAAATTCTTTTGGGCAACTTCCCGGAGGCACGCGTGGAGGTGTCCTTCGTGCTCAAGGTCGAAGTGAGGCGCCGGAGAGCGCTCAATGCCCACCACGTTCGCCAAGTACTCTGAGGCGTTGATGCAATTCGAGCTTGGGCCCAATTGGAAAATGAGCTCGCCCTTCTCTTTGAAGTCCAAACCTGTGTGGTGAGCGCGGTCGTCCATGACCCCCACCATGCCGATGGTCGGCGTCGGGAACACCGCTTGGNCGGTGCCGTCAGGGTTGGCTGTTTGGTTGTAGAAACTCACGTTTCCGCCCGTCACAGGCGTGTTGAAATGGCGGCAGGCCCGGCCCATGCCCTGAATGGCGCCGACAAATTGCCAGTACACCTCAGGGTTGTACGGGTTGCCAAAGTTTAAGCAGTTCGTGATCGCAGAAGGCACTGCGCCTGTGCAGCTGATGTTGCGGGCGGCTTCCGCCACGGCAATCGCGGTCCCCACCTCGGGGTCCGCCTCCACGTAGCGCGCGTTGCAATCGACCGTCAAGGCCAACGCCTTCTCTGTGCCCCGCACCGAGACCACGCCGGCGTCGGACGGACGGTTGGTCGTGCGGTTGATCGTCCCGACCATGCTGTCGTATTGCTCCCAGACCCAACGCTTCGACGCGATGTTGGGGAGGCAAATCATCTTGTGGGCGATGTCCACGCATTCGTCGAGTGAAGGCACCGGCACGCTGGACGCNTCGAAGGCCTGGGCCTCNGCNTACCATGCTGGCTCGGTGTATTCTCGCTCGTACACAGGCGCCCCTCCACCCAACACCAGGGTGCTTCCGGGGACGTCGCCCACGAGCTCGCCGTTCATGAAGTAGCGAATGCGGTCGCCTTCGGTGACCTCACCGATGTGCTCGGCGTGCAAATCCCACTTCTCAAAAATGGCCTTGACTTCGTCTTCCTGCCCTTGGTGAACCACGACGAGCATGCGCTCTTGAGATTCGCTCAGCAATATCTCGAACGGCTCCATGTCCTGCTGACGCAGCGGCACACGGTCGAGGTGAATGTCCATGCCCACTTCTCCAGCTGCACTCATTTCAGAGGTGGAGCAAGTGATGCCCGCGGCACCCATGTCTTGCATGCCCACCACCGCGGTGGTCTTGGAAAGCTCCAGGGTGGCTTCGAGGAGCAACTTTTCTTGGAACGGGTCGCCGACCTGCACCGATGGCAAATCGTCGGCACTTTCTTCTGTGATGTCCTTGGACGCGAACGACGCGCCTTGGATGCCGTCNTTGCCTGTGGCCGACCCCACGATGTAGACNGGGTTGCCAGGNCCCGCAGCCGTGGCGGAAATGATCTTNTCGGCTTCCAAAATGCCCACCGACATNGCGTTGACGAGGGGGTTCACTTGGTAGCTCTTGTCGAAGAACACTTCGCCGCCCACGATGGGCACCCCGAAGCTGTTGCCATAGTCGCCAATGCCCTTGACCACCCCTTCCAGCAACCACTTCGTCCGTGGGTTGCTCAGGTCGCCAAAGCGCAAGCTGTTCAATTGGGCGATTGGGCGTGCCCCCATGGTGAAGATGTCGCGGTTGATGCCGCCGACCCCCGTCGCCGCGCCTTGGTAGGGCTCGATGGCCGAGGGGTGGTTGTGGCTCTCAATCTTGAACGCGCAGCCCAACCCGTCGCCGATGTCCACGATGCCGGCGTTCTCTTCACCTGCCTTCACAAGCATGTGGGGGCCTTCCTTGGGGAGGGTCTTCAACCACTTGATCGAGTTCTTGTACGAGCAGTGCTCGCTCCACATCACCGAATACATCGCAAGTTCGCTGCTGGTCGGACGACGCCCCAGAATCTCGCAGATGCGTTCGTACTCCTCGGGCTTCAACCCGAGTTCGAGATACGGCTGCTCGACCTCGGGGGTCGTCGCCGCCTGATCGACAGTATCGATCATCGTCCGGCCCCGGCCATGAGCGACGACAGCGCGCTAGCGAAAAAGATCAATCCGTCGGTGCTCGGCCCGGTGAGTGACTCGACGGCGTGCTCGGGGTGCGGCATCAAGCCGACGACATTGCCGCGCTCGTTGGTGATACCGGCGATGTCGCGTCGACTGCCGTTGGGGTTGACGTCCAGATACCGCGCGATGACACGGCCGTCTCCTTCGAGCCGATCAAGGGTGTCCTCGTCTGCAACGTAACCGCCCTCACCGTTCTTCAAGGGAATGATGATCTCCAGGCCCGGTGTGAAATCACGGGTCCAGTCCGAAGCGGTGTTCTCGATTCGAAGTTTCTGGTCGCGGCACACGAAGTGCAAATGATCGTTTCGCGTCAGCGCGCCAGGAAGAAGATGGGTCTCACACAGAATCTGAAACCCGTTGCAGATACCAAACACGGGCATGCCGCGATGTGCAGCGTCGATGATGGTGCCCATCACCGGCGCGAAGCGAGCGATCGCACCACACCGCAAGTAGTCCCCGTAGGAGAACCCACCGGGAAGAACGACCGCGTCGACGTTCTTCACGTCGTCATCACCGTGCCATAGGGACACCGCCTCACCACCGGCGATCGTCACCGCCCGAGCGGCATCCGCATCATCGAGAGAACCGGGGAAAGTGACGACTCCGATGCGAGCGCTCACGCGCCCGCCTCGTCGTTGACGACCGTCATCGTGTAGTTCTCGATCACCGGGTTGCTGAGTAGTTCGCCCGCGAGTTCCTCGAGTGTGGCACGGCGGGCGTCGTCGAGATCTCCCTCGAGCTCGATGACGAACTGTTTTCCTTGCCGAACATCAGCGACTCCGGAAAGCCCCAGCCGGCCGAGGGCGCCCTGCACGGCGCGACCCTGCGGGTCCAAGATCTCCGGCTTGAGCATGACGTCGACTATGACGCGAGCCACGAGCACCCCATCCTTCACACAATGCGCACAGCGAATGCAACGGGGAAGAATCCAATCCTATCCGGCTCCGCACGATCTGTTGGAGGCTCACTTAGGGTCAATCTCATGGGATCTCGTAGCTACGACCTGCTGTGGGGCACCACCCTGCGCGCCACCACCATTAGCCACCGCTTCCTGGACCGAATCTCCGGCGGCCGACTCATGCGCCGTTTTCCGGGCGGTGCCCAGGTCGTGTGGATCAGCACGCTCGG
>PBWG01000087.1 GCA_002729115.1 Crocinitomicaceae bacterium
CGCAAGCGGACGTCGCCTCGTGGACCGAGGCCTTTCATCAAGTCAAGAACACCGCCTGGGACCCCGACGCCATCCGCGTCTACGCCTGCACCCATTTCAGCGTCGAAGCCGTAGCCCAAGCCTACGACGCCGTATACCGCAAGCTTCTGCAACCATGACCTCACTTCGCATCTTCGTATTGTCATGCCTGACCGTGGCTTGGATGGCCGGCGGCACGCTCGACTTGGACGACGACGGGGTGGTGGGCATCTCGGACATCTTGGCCGTGCTCAGGCGGTTTGGCGACACCTGCTGACGACACGCCCGCGAATCAATCCAGCTCCAACAACGAAGACACCCCTACCGGGCGGCGCACCTCGTAGCCCTCTCCGTGGGTGAATCCTGCGGGACGGCCAAAACTCGAGGCCTTGCCCCGCACATGTTCCAGAAAACCTGGGCCGCTGATGGGCGTTTCCGGCTCTTCGGAGGCCGGGTCGTGGAATTGGCTGCTGAACGCCAAAATGGCCTCGAACTTGGTGTCCAAGAACCCGGTGACGTCCACCACCACGTCGGGCGTGCGGTGCACGTCTTGGATGTAATGGTACACCGCCTTGGGCCGCCAAGCCTCTTCCGGGGCGTCGTCCGTGCCCGTGACAATCTTCGGAAGGCCCGACAAGAAAGCGGCACGGGCCACGAGCTCGGCCCCGCGTCCGTGGTCGGGGTGGCGGTCGTCCAACGCGTTGGCCAGCACCACGGCAGGACGCAAGCGTCGGATGGCAGAAATCACCAACCGTAGGGAGGCGTCGTTCACTTCGAAAAACCCGTCGGCGAGACCGAGGTTTTCACGGTGAACCAGCCCAAGGATCTCGGCGGACTTGGCCGCCTCTTGGTCACGAAGCTCCGCGGAGCCTCGAGTTCCCAATTCGCCGCGGGTCAGATCGACCACAGCGCAGCGCTTGCCCTCGCTGGCCAGTTTGGCCAAGGTGGCCCCTGCGGACAATTCCACGTCGTCAGGGTGGGCTCCAAAGGCCAGCACGTCCACAGGATGTTGCGGTGTCGCCATGTTGCAAAGGTACTTCTCACAGACAGGGACCGCCTCAAGACATTCATTCTCAAAATTATTTGACTCATTCCCAGTTTTCAGCCCTTTGTTCCCGTTACCTTGGGAGTGCGATCAATGAACATCGCGCCCCTGCAAGTGGTTGTACCATGCATCCAAACGCATCGACATGAACCACGATTCTTCTTCCGGCCACAACGTTTTGGTTTTGGGCGCGGGATTCGCCGGACTGGCGACCGCCTCCTACCTCGCCAAGGCAGGTCACAAGGTCAAAGTGCTCGAGCGGCACGACCGGCTTGGAGGAAGGGCAAGGAAATTCGAAGCCGAAGGGTTCACCTTCGACATGGGCCCCAGTTGGTACTGGATGCCCGACGTGTTTGAACGGTACTTCGCAGACTTCGGGTCGGAGGTGAACAAGGAAATGAACCTTGTTCGCCTCGACCCNTCTTACACCGTCTGGTTTGACGACGGCCCCCTTGAAATTCCTGCCGGATTGGACCCCTTGGCGGAGGTCTTCGAATCCATCGAGCCCGGCGCNGGCGACAAGNTGCGCGCGTTCATGGCCGAGGCCGAGGTCAAGTACAACATCGGCATGAACAAATTCGTGAACAAGCCTGCGCACAACGCGCTGGAGTTCGCGGAATGGCAAACCCTGGTGGACGCCACACGCCTCTCGCTGTTCACGTCGTTCAGCGCCTTCGCCAGGAAGCACTTCACGCATCCCAAGCTTCTTCAAATCATGGAGTTTCCGGTGCTCTTCTTGGGCGCCAAGCCGGAGGACACCCCGGCGCTGTACAGCCTCATGAACTACGCGGACACGTGCCTCGGCACCTGGTACCCCATGGGCGGCATGAACGAAATCGTGCAAGCCATGGTGCGTGTGGCGGAACGCATGGGGGTGGAATTTCAATGCAACGCAGAAGTCGCCGCCATCTTGGACGACGGCCGACGCGCCACCGGAGCTCGCTTGGCGGACGGAACCGAGGTGCACGCCTCAGCGGTGGTGGCCACCGGCGACTACCATCATGTGGAACAGACGTTGTTGGCGCCCGAATGGCGTCGGTACGACCAGTCATATTGGGAAAACCGCACGATGTCGCCAAGCTCGCTGCTCTACTACGTCGGGCTCAACACACGCGTCCCTGAATTGCAGCACCACAACCTGTTTTTCGACACGCCGTTTGGGCCGCACGCGGAGACCATCTACGACAGCATTTCGTGGCCAGACGACCCGCTGTTTTACGTGAGCGCTCCGTCGCGCACGGACGAAGGCGTGGCCCCCGAAGGATGTGAGAACCTCTTCTTCTTGATTCCGCTGGCGCCAGGCTTGGACGAGCAAGGCGGCGAGCGAGACCGGTACTTCGAAGAAATCATGGTGCGGTTGGAGCGCCACCTCGGCCGGGATTTGAGGCCCCACGTGGTCTACACCCGAAGCTTCGCCCATAAGGAGTTTGAGCAGGAGTACTCAAGCTTCAAAGGGAACGCCTACGGGCTCGCCAACACCTTGCGCCAAACCGCATTCTGGAAGCCCAAAATGCGCAGCAAATTGCCGGGCCTTCACTTCGCCGGCCAACTGACCACCCCAGGGCCGGGCGTCCCGCCCAGCTTGATTTCTGGGGAGGTCGCCGCCGAGGAAACGAGTAAATTCCTGAAGCGCCACGGAGCCGTTGAACATGCAACCGCCCACGCGGGTTAATTTGACCATGGACGCCGTTCGCTTGTACAACGATGTGGCCGCCGAGTGCGCCAAGCGCACCACCAAGGCGTACAGCACGAGCTTTTCGCTCGGCATCCGCTTCTTGGCGCCTTCGCTTCGCGAGGCGATCTACAACATCTACGGCTTCGTGCGCTACGCGGATGAAATCGTGGACACGTTGCACGGTCCGCATCAAGCCGAGATGTTCGCCCGGTTCAAGGAGAACACCTACTGGGCGTTGGACCACGGCGTCAGCGCCAACCCCATCCTTCACGCCTTCGCCCTGACCTTCGAGAAGTACAACATCGATCTCGAGCACGTCGACTTGTTCCTGCGTTCCATGGAATGGGACCTGGACCGGACGGCGTACGACCGCGAGGGGTACGACGACTACATCGTCGGCTCGGCGGAAGTGGTGGGCTTGATGTGCTTGCATGTCTTCGTGTTCGGCGACCGTGAAGCTTACGAGCGGTTGCTGCCCAACGCCCGCAGCTTGGGGGCCGCCTTTCAGAAGGTGAATTTCTTGCGCGACTTGAAGGACGACTTCGAAGACAAAGGCCGGGTCTACTTCCCAGGCGTGGACATGGCCGCGTTCAACGCCGGTGCCAAGCGCCAAATCGAAGAAGAAATCGCGGCCGATTTCCGGCACGCGTACCAGGGCATCGTGAAGCTGCCCAAGGAAAGCCGACTCGGGGTGTACGTGGCGTACGTCTACTACCAG
Source organism: Crocinitomicaceae bacterium (assembly GCA_002729115.1). GTDB lineage: Bacteria > Bacteroidota > Bacteroidia > Flavobacteriales_D > Sanyastnellaceae > UBA11663. The sequence continues at coordinate 3,457 of PBWG01000087.1, forward strand.
CGGCTNTTCCAAAAAATCGCGGCGCTGCCCACCAACCGCATNATGGAGGAGCGTGTGCGCATCCCCAACCGCCGCAAGGCCACCCTGTTCGTGGGGTCGTACCTCCGTCACAGCTTCAACCTCCTCTGACCTTCATGGCCCGCGCGCTTGCCTGGATGCTTGTCCTGGGTATGCCCTCCCTCCTGCTGGGCCAAACGCACTCCGAGCTTTCTTCTTGGCGTGCCCTGTACCGTCAGACTGCTGAAGGCGGTCCCGCCGACAGCGCGATTGTCCCGATGACGGCCGCGTTGCAAGCCCACCCCAACAACGCCGTCTGCGCGGCGTTTCACGCCACCGCCAGGCTGCAAAAAGCCCAAGAGTTGTGGAATCCGTTCGACAAACTGACCACGTTCCAAANCTGGCGCCCTGTCCTGGACTCGACCTTGGAGGTCCTGCCCCACGACCCGGACCTGGCGCTGTTGCGCCTGGGCGTGCAGTCGCACACCCCAAGTTTTTTGGACTACGACCAAGCCATGGNCACNGACGCCCAGCATGTGCGGGNGGCCTTGACGGCGGGCCATTGGGACAACGATCCTGACCATGCGGCGTTTGTCCAAGATTTCTTCACGTACCTTGAAACTGAAAAATGACACTTGCACCTTCTGAAAGCAANCCTGTGGTCGAAAATGTGATTCTTGTGGATCCAGAGGACCGAGAGCTCGGCACCATGGAAAAGATGGAAGCCCACCGTCAGGGGGTGCTCCATCGGGCGTTCAGCGTCTTCGTGTTCAACAGCCGAGGCGAGTTGCTCATCCACAGAAGGGCGCTGGAGAAGTACCACAGCGGCGGCCTGTGGACCAACACGTGCTGCAGCCACCCCCGTCAAGGCGAGACCGTGGTGGAAGCGGCGCAACGCCGGTTGGTGGAAGAGATGGGCATGCGGTGTCAGCTGGAACCNANGTTTTCCTTCATCTACNGGGCGGATTTNGACCACGGCATGATCGAGCACGAGCTCGACCANGTGCTCATNGGNTACAGCGACGTCCCTGCNGAGCCCAACCCCGATGAAGTCTGCGAAGTGAAATACATNGATGTGAAGGCCCTCGAGGTCGACATCGCCGAGAACCCAGACAACTACACAGCTTGGTTCAAAATCTGCTTCCCAGAAGTGGTGGGCAAACTCCACACGCGAACCACGGCATGAGAGGAGCCCTCCAAGCATGGCTTCGAAGTGAAACGCCCTGGCACAAGTCAACTTGGACTTGGGGTGGGGTGATTGTGATTCTCCACCTCGTGGGCAGCGTGGCCATGCTGATGGGGCATGCTGAAACGCTGTTGCCCCTCACCCCCATCAACTTGACGGTCAANGCCGCCATNGTGATGGCATTCAGCACNCACGACAGCTCTTGGAGGTGGGCGTTCACCATGTTTTTGGGTTTTGCAGTGGAGGTCATTGGCGTGACCACAGGCCTCCTGTTTGGAGAGTACAGCTATGGAACTGGATTGGGGCCCAAGGTCCTTGAGGTTCCCTTGCTCATGGGGGTGCTTTGGTGGTTGTTGTTGCTCGGCACCCACCATTGGTGCGAACGCGGGCTGCACGCCTTGGGCCAAGACAACCGACCTGTCGCCCGGGCGGCCATGTCAGCGACACTCATGACCGCCATGGATTGGGTGATTGAGCCGGTCGCCATTCGAGCAGGTTGGTGGACCTGGCATGAAGGTGACATCCCTTGGACGAATTACGCCACGTGGTGGGTCGCAGCATTTGGATTGGGACTGCTGTGGCGAGACGTGGAAGAATTGAAAACAAATCGACTTTCGGGCTTGTTGGTTTGTGTGTTCACCTTGTTCTTGGTGCTGTTAAACATCCTTCCTTGGAAGCTATGATGAGTTCACTCGTTCCCGTTTTGGTCACANTCACGACGTTCGTTGTCATGGAAGGCGTGGCCTGGCTTTCACACAAGTACCTNATGCATGGGGCCATGTGGTACTTTCATGAAGACCATCATACGCGAACNCCAGGCTTTTTCGAAAAGAACGACGCCTTCTTCCTGATTTTCGCGGTGCCCAGCGCCTATTGTTTCATCACTGGAAGCCTTCATGACGACGCCCGCTTTTGGATTGGCGCAGGCATTGCACTTTACGGATTCGCCTACTTCGTGGTGCACGACATCTTCATTCACCAGCGCTTCTCCTTGTTCAAAAGGACACAAAACGTGTACTTGATGGCCATTCGAAAGGCACACAAAGTCCACCACAAGCATTTGGGCAAGGANGATGGCGAGTGCTTTGGGATGCTGTTCGTGCCTTTCAAGTATTTCAAAGAAGCGCGTCAAGCCCTCCAAAACCAACGCCGCCATTCATGAGTGAGTGGACTTATTTGTGGGTGAATTTTGCCGTGATTTCCATTCCTTTCGCGGCGAGCTTCGACAAGCGCGTGGCGTTTGTCGAACAGTGGAAGCACTTCTGGCCGGCGTGCCTGCTGACCATGGCGGGGTTCATCGCATGGGACATCGCGTTCACAGCCCAAGGCATTTGGGGGTTCAACAACGCCCACCTCTCGGGACTCGGGCTTTGGGGGCTGCCGTTGGAGGAATGGCTGTTCTTCATCACCATCCCCTACGCGTGTGTCTTCACCTACGCGTGCTTCAAAAAGTACTTTCCCCGACACCCCTTTGGATTTGGCCATCGTTCGATCACGATGGCGGTGGCTGCGCTTTGCATTGGCTTGGCCTTCGGGTTTTGGGATCATGCNTACCTGGGNCTGACCAGCGCACTCTGCGCGGTGTGGCTGATTGGCGTGTTGGCCAAATGGCGTCCNTGGATGGGGCATTTTTGGTTCGCGTACACCGTGCTGCTCGTGCCGTTTATCCTCAGCAACGGGGTGCTCACGGGCATTGAATTTTGGAAGTACCCGATGCTGCACAACAACCCCGAGGCCATTGCCGACCACATCGTGTGGTACAACAACGACCACAATTCAGGCTGGCGGATTTTCTCGATGCCTGCCGACGACCTGCTGTACGGCCTGCTCCTGATTGGAATGAACGTCAGCTTGTACGAGGCCTTCGCGTCCCGCGGCAAGGACCTCGGCAACGTCATGGTCTGAACAGACCTGCCTCCTCACTTCTTCGCCTGCAAGACCGACGTCACGGGACGGTGGTCGCTCAACAGGACGCCATGGGTGCGGTGCGAAACGCATTGGAGCGTGGTGTCGGCCAAGATTCCGTCGATGCGCAACCCAGGAATGGCCCCCAGATGGGTTCCG
>PBWG01000088.1 GCA_002729115.1 Crocinitomicaceae bacterium
CTGCTCGTTGTTGCCGTAGATCGCGCTTAGGCGATCTGTTTCGTCAAGCATGTTCACGTAAAACCTGTACGTCGTCATGCCTTCCACCGCAGCCGGGTTGGATTCAACCGTCATGGTGTACACCTGTTGGGCGTGGGACTGCCCGGCCATGGCAGCGACAAGGAAAGTGAGAAAAAGTCTCATGGTGGAGGTTTTGGGTCATCCAATTTACGGCAAGACAACCCCCCGTTGTCTGGAATTGTCGGGGTCGGAACCTTTTGACCTCCAAATTGTTGACCCTGCATGAACGCGATGCCTCTGGCCTCTTTGGCCAAATCCATCCTGAATCCCTCTGTCCGGCGCAAGGTGGAACACTGTCTGGTGACCTTGGCCTTGGTGATGTTTTGCATTCACCTGGGGCTCTACGGCCTCGGAAAACTGGGCGCCCTGACCCTCCCCGCAAGCCTCTTCTCCCACCCGCTTCAGTCGCTCTACACCCCCTTTTCCATCATCTTGATTGCCGAGGTCTATTTGCTGGTGTATTACCTGCCCACCTCCTTTGCGCGGTCCCTGGGAAAACAGATTGAAATTGTCGCCCTGATTGAGATTCGGTCGGTGTTCAAGGACCTTGACACCACATCCAATTGGCCCTGGGAGGCGGCCTTCTTTCCGCACTTGCTCTCGGCCATGGTGTTGGGCGGGGCCTTGGTGTGGTTTTACCACTTGTTGCCTCGGCGCGTGGCAAGGATTGAGGAGCAAGACTTGGCCCGTTTTGTGGACTTCAAAACCGCCTTGGCCGGACTCCTTTCTGTGGCGCTGGTGGGGCTGAGCGTCTACTCGTTGGGCGCCTGGGTGATGGAAATTGTGACCACGCCAGACCACCTCCATTCGGATCTGAATTCCATCTTCTACAACGAATTCTTCACCGCGTTGATCCTGGTGGACGTTCTGCTGCTGGTGGTCTCCTTCCGGTACTCCGACGACTTCGGACTCGTGCTCCGGAATTCGGGGTTTGTCGTGGCCACCATCCTGCTCAGGCGCGCCCTGGGCATCGAGCCATGGCATGCCCTGGCTTACGAATGCACCGCCGCAGGGATCGCGGTGGTCATGGTGTTGCTTCAACGGGGCTTGCTGCTCCGAGGGCGAAAGTGAAGAAGGCTGAACTTTTGGCCTGCGCGTCAGTTCTTCCACAATGACGCAACAACCACCCATTCAAGCACCTGCGAAGCTCATCCACGGAAACCAATACCTCCTCCACGGGCAGTTGGAGACCTGGCAAGGTCCGTCCAGCGAAGTGAGGAGCCCGCTCCTGGATGCGGAAGGCAACAGAACCTTGCTGGGCACGGTGCCCGACCTCGACAGCNAGGTGGGCATGGCCGCGTTGGAATCGGCNAAGAAGGCCTACGACCACGGTCGAGGGGCTTGGCCCACGGCGCCNGCTGGGGAGCGCATCGCNGCCATGGAAACCTTCATCGAANNCATCCTCCCTCGGCGCGACGAGGTGGTGGANTTGTTGATGTGGGAAATNGGGAAGAAGCGGAGCGANTCGGAGAAAGAGTTTGACCGCACGGTGGACTACCTGCGGGACACCATCGCGGAATACAAGAACCTTCAGCGGGAAGGTTCGCACATCAACGTGGTGGACGGCACCCTGGCCCAAATCCGCCGCGGCCCCCTCGGGGTGGTCCTGTGCCTGGGGCCCTTCAACTACCCCCTGAACGAGACCTTTTGCGTCCTCCTTCCGGCCATTTTGATGGGNAACACGTGNGTGTTCAAGCCTGCGAANTACGGGGTGCTTCTCATGGTTCCATTGCTGGAGGCGTTCGCGGAAAGCTTCCCTCCCGGTGTGATCAATGTGGTGTTTGGTCGAGGTCGAACACTGGCTTCCCCCATCATGGCCTCCGGCGACGTCGACGTTCTCGCGTTGATTGGCAACAGCAAGAGCAGCAACGCCCTGATTTCCCAGCACCCCAAGCCCAACCGNGTGCGCCAAGTGCTGGGTNTGGAGGCCAAAAATCCCGCNATCNTNTTCCCCGACGCCGACCTCGACACCGCCGTGCGCGAATGTGTGAAGGGCGCNTGGAGCTTCAACGGACAGCGCTGCACTGCCCTGAAGGTNNTCTACGTCCACAAGGACATNCGGGCCAAGTTCTTGGAGGCCTTNGCCCAAGCCACCGACCAACTCGTNTGGGGCTCGCCTTTGGACAACGCCGACATCACCCCCCTCCCAGAGGTGGGCAAGGTGGAAGCCATGCAGGCCTACATCCAAGANGCCCANGAAAAAGGGGCCGCCTTGGTGAATGCCCGCGGCGGGGAGGTGGAACGCAACATGGTTTTCCCAGCCATCTTGTTCCCTGTCTCGCGCGACACTGCGCTGTTCAAGGAAGAGCAATTTGGGCCGGTGTGTCCGGTGTTGGAATTTGAAGACTTCCAAGAGGTCTTGGACGACATCGCCAAAAGCGACTACGGCCAGCAGGTCAGCGTCTTCACCCAATCCCCAGAAACGGCCGGACATTGCATCGACAACTTGGTCAACCAAGTCTGCCGGGTCAACCTCAACGCTTCCTGCCAACGCGGACCAGACACCCTTCCCTTCACGGGCCGAAAAGACAGCGCAGTCAGCACCTTGAGCGTCAAGGCCGCCCTGCGCTCGTTCAGCATCCGGACCCTCGTTGCATGCAGCGAAGGACAGAAAGGTTTGGTGGAAGACGTCATTGGCGGAGGGCACTCGTCGTTTTCAAACATGAACTATTTGCTTTGAGTGTGTGAGGCCCGCGAACGGGCACACCGATTGCCGACCTTTGGAGACATGGTTGTCTTTCGCAGTGGTTTGTTCTTTCTCGCATTTCTGGTCATCGGTGGGGCTTGGGGCCAAACCATGGCCACGGTCGACCGCCAAGCGCTGGCCGAGCTCGAATCCCTCGCGGCCCAGCATCCGAGCTCCAAAGCGCTGGTGCTTGCCGCCCAAGGACACCCTGTGGCGTTGGTCCAGGGCCGAGCCACAGTGGGTTTCATTGGACTGTTGAACGCCGACACCTCACCTACGGCTTGGCGCGCGTGGGCCCTGGCTCATGAGGTGGTGTTTCCNGGGGCTTGCCGTCACGGCGTGGCNTCGTTCCGNGTGGACGNGAANCACCTTGACGTGCTGGANNCCTTGCCCATGGACCGNNTNGAACTGGCGTCACGGGCGGTGCCCAACTTGGACAAAGCGCGGTACGGCACACGGGTGGACAGCGTGCACGCCGGATTGGACTTGCCCACGGCGTTTCACGGCGAGGGCGTCCTTGTCGGGGTCCTCGACTGGGGCTTCGACTACACCCACCCCATGTTCTACGACACCGCCTTGACCGCATCCCGAATTCGCGGGGTCTGGGACCAGTACCGCACTTCCGGAGAGGCGCCGGAGGGCTTCGACTACGGGGCTGCTTCGCTGGAACCCTGGGAAATCCAACTTATGGGCAGCGACACGTCCAACGTGTACGGCTACTCCACCCATGGGACCCACGTGGCTGGCATCGCGGCGGGCGGAGGCGCTGGAGTCGGACTCACCGGCATGGCCCCGGCGTCTGATTTGCTCTTGGCCACGCTGATGGTGGACGAAGCGGCGGCGTTGGATGCGTTTGCTTGGATGCAGGACGTCGCGGAGGCAGACAACAAGCGTTTGGTCATCAACAACAGCTGGGGGTTGCCGCAATGGGGCACCCCGGACGGCACCTCTCTGAGCAACGTTTTCATCGACGGCTTGTCCGAAGATGGCGTGGTGTTCGTCAGTTCCAACGGCAACAACGGCGACAGCAACTTCCACATCGAGCAAACCTTCACCACCGCAGGCGACACCGCCCGCTCCAAGGTGCAATTCTACCCGCTGAGCGCACATCCCCACGCGTGGGGCCAAAACCTGACCCTGTGGGGCGAACCCGGCGAAGCCTTCAGCGCCAACTTCATGGTCACCGTGGGCGCCAGNACCGAGGTGAACCAAAGCCCGTGGTTCAACACGGCCGACGGACCCTTCATGCTCGAGGCCGTGCACGTGGCCATGGAGGACACCTTCGTCTACGACGTGGTGGCAGAAGCGGCCCATCCCGACAACGGCAGGCCTTTCTTGCAACTCCGCATTCACAAGGGCAACACNGGCTTGGGCGTGGCCCTTCAAATGACCGCCGACCAAGGCACGGTGCACGCTTGGAACNACACCCACTTGTCCAACGACGTGGGCAACTGGGGACAAGACTTCCAAGCCGCCACGTCCGGCTGGTTGCAAGGCACGCCGGCCTACGGCATCCAACAACCGGCGTGCGGCGAAAGTGTCATCGCCATCGGGGCTTACGCGTCGGAGTACCTGAATTCCCAAGGCACGGAAGTGGGGGGAAGCCTGGCCTATTTCTCGTCCCAAGGCCCCACACTCGACGGCCGTTTGAAGCCCAACGTCAGCGCCCCTGGCGTGAACGTGGAGTCTTCGCTGAGCTCCTTCCGAGATGGTGCGTACGCCGTCACGGAGGAGGTCGAATTTGACGGNATGACGTACGAATTTGCCANGCTGTCTGGCACCAGCATGAGCAGTCCTGCNGTGGCNGGCATCGTGGCGTTGATGCTCGAGGCCAACCCNAACCTCTCCCCCTCGGACGTCCGTGACATCNTGGANGTCACGGCCCGTCAAGATCAAGCNACGGGTGCCCTCCCGGCGGAGGGNGACGTGGAGTGGGGCCACGGCAAGGTGAACGCCCACCAAGCCGTGTTGACGGCCTTGAATTGGGTGTCCTGGGTGGGGCACCCCACCCTGCCCGACAACCCCACCGGCGAAGACTTGATGGCGCAGCCCAACCCCGCCCAAGATCGCGTGCTCGTCTCAGGCAACCTGAGCGCCCAGTCCACCTACCGACTGGTCGACACGCGCGGTCGGGTGTGGCAAGAAGGCCCCGCTTCGCCCGTGTTCCGCATCGACCTCCAAGGCATGCCGCCAGGCGTGTACGTGGTGATGGCCTGGGACCCTGAACTCCAAACCTCACACACCACACGCGTGGTGAAGACGCAATGACCATGANCCAACCTCAAGTGACCACCAACGTCTCGCGCACCCTTTGGATGTGCGCCATGTGGACNTGCCTCTGGGGCGTCCACGCCCAAGTCGAATTCCGGGCCGTCGGCGGCCAGGGNGAAGAATTTGGCGANGTCGTGGTGCCGCANGGCNCAGGCGCCTTCTTGTTGGGATCCACCCAACTGCCCAACACNCAAGATGTGCGCGGGTACGTGGTGCATTACGACCAAAACCTCGACGTCGATTGGACCGCCCTGACCCCCGGGGACGTGATGTTTGAAATGGCCATGGACGGGTGGTCCGACGAACCTGGCGTGGTGGACGTCCTCACTTGGCGTTTGACCACAGCGGACGGATACCACGCGGCCATCCACTCCTTCGATTCCACTGGGGTGTGGCGCGGAATCACGGTGCCTCCCNTGACGCNAGGNTTNCGNCCGACCTGCTCGGTGGAATGGTTGGGCGAGCGTTGGGTNGTNGGCGCCATCGGGAACCGGCCCACCGCCATCTCCCTCNANACNGGNGAANTGAAACATTGGGGCGGCGAGAACGGGGTGAACGACGAAATCCGCGACGCCATGGTGGTGAACAACCTCCTTGTGAGTGTCGGATCTCGCACCGAAGCGGGCCAAACNCGCACNGCGATTTGGGGCATGTANCCCTTGGGTCAAATGGCGTTTGAATTTCACCAACCCGACACCGTGCCCCAAACCTGGAGCCAGGCNGAGGCCNTGGCGTTGGGGCTGAACGGCAACGTTCGGGTGCTTCAATCNTACGAGCGCAACCTGCCTTCCGGCGGCGGTGCCCTGTTGCACAGCCTGATCAGCCTGAACGCCCTGACTGGGAACCTNAACGGGTTCTTGTACGGGCCCACCGCNGGCGAGCGGCCNGGCCGGGATTTGGCCTTCACCGAGGGCGGNTGGCTGAAATTNACCCAAACCGACGTGGTCACGGCCTTGGACCAAAGCATGCTCCTCACCCATTACACCCCGGGCGGCGGGTACGTCGGCCAGGGGGCGTGGGGCACCCTCTTCGAGGACGANCCTTCNCNGTTGACGGTCGACAGCTTNGGCCAAATCTGGGTCGCAGGCAGCACCCGCGGCGCNCTCAACGACACCTGGAACGCNTGCTTGCTTCGGATCGACAGCNTGGGTCCGCTGGACAGCTGGTCCTTGGAGACGCCTGGNTTTGGGGTCCACAACGACCTCCTCTTCACCACCCTGGACGTGAGCCAGTCCCCTGAAAGCACGAAGGCATGGCGGCTCTCCCCCAGCCTCGTCGGCCCGCGCACGGAACGGATCCGGATTGACGGACCGGCAGCGGCGCAAAGCCGTAAGATCACCTGGACGTTGCTGGACGGCCGAGGTCGCGAAATGGCGCAGGGCCAAGGCCTGGACGTGCAGGTCGGTCGGTGGACGCCTGGACGTCATGTGCTCGTGGTGCACGACGGGGTGCGTGCACGCCCCCTGGATCTGGTCGTGGCGGGTCGCCAACCTTGATATCTTCGCGCCGTGAACCG
>PBWG01000089.1 GCA_002729115.1 Crocinitomicaceae bacterium
CTGAGCCGAAGCAAGGCAGACTGTGTGTTGCGCATCGTCGACTTGGCCGGTCCAGATGGGCATCATCTCGAAAAACTGACGGAATTGCCGTCTGCCGAGTGGCGGAAGGAACTGCTTCAGATCAAAGGACTGGGTCCCTGGAGCTGCGACATGTTCGGGATGTTCGGCCTTGGCGATCTGGACATCTTCTCGGCAGGAGACCTGGGGCTGCGCAACGCCATGGTGGCTTCACTGGGAATGGGCGCCAAAGAAAAGCCCGCAGCGTTTGAACTGCGGGCTTGTCGTTGGAAGCCTTACCGTACGGTGGCTTCACTGCATTTGTGGAAGAGTCTGGACAGTCAGCCCAAGTAGCCCTTCAAGATGCGGCTTCTGCTGGTGTGCTTGAGCCGGCGAATGGCCTTTTCCTTGATCTGACGCACACGCTCACGCGTGAGGTCGAAGCGCTCGCCAATTTCTTCCAAGGTCATGGGGTGCTCGCCGTTCAAGCCGAAGTAAAGACGCACGACGTCGGCCTCACGTGGGGTCAACGTGCGCAACGAGCGCTCGATTTCCTTGCGAAGCGATTCCGTCATCAAGTCGGTGTCTGGAGAAGGCGTGTCGCCAGTCTGCAAGACATCGTACATGTTGCTGGAGCTCTCGTCGCCGTCTTTCAAGGGCGCGTCCATGGACACGTGGCGACCTGCATTCTTCATGCTTTGCTTCACTTCGTCCAGGGTCATGTCCAAGGTCTCCGCCAGTTCGGCTGCGGTTGGGGGACGCTCAAACTCCTGCTCCAAGCGCGCAAACGCTTTGTTGATCTTGTTGATGGAGCCAATCTTGTTCAACGGGAGTCTAACAATCCGGCTCTGCTCTGCCAAGGCCTGAAGAATGGACTGACGAATCCACCAAACCGCGTACGAGATGAACTTGAAACCACGGGTTTCGTCAAATCGCTGTGCGGCTTTGATGAGCCCCAGGTTGCCTTCGTTGATCAAATCAGGCAAAGACAATCCTTGGTTTTGGTATTGCTTGGACACAGAGACCACAAATCGGAGGTTTGCTTTGGTCAACTTCTCCAATGCGGCTTGGTCCCCTGCCTTGATCTTGCGGGCGAGTTCCACCTCTTCCTCCGCAGTAATCAGGTCAACACGGCCAATCTCCTGGAGGTATTTGTCCAGCGATGCAGTCTCCCGGTTGGTGACCTGCTTGGTGATTTTTAACTGCCTCATTCGTGCTGTTGAAATTCGTGTGCAACAATGATTGAACGGACAAGAACGTCAAAAGGTTCGTCCCAGCGTGGGTTTTAACCTTCGTTCTTGGGGCCTTCAGGACGCGGTCCGCGGTCGCGACGACGGTCTCCGCGATCTCCACGGTCACGGCGGCGGTCCCCACGGTCTCCACGTGGTGGTCGCTCCACGTAGCCTTCCGGCTTTGGAAGCAACACCTTCCGGCTGAGCTTGATCTTGCCTGTCTTGGGGTCGCGGCCGACCACTTTGAACTTGACGAGCTCACCTTCCTTCAAAACGTCTTCCACGTTTTCCACGCGCTTCCAATCCAATTCGCTGACGTGCAACAAACCGTCAATGCCTGGCAAGACTTCCACAAAGGCGCCGTAAGGCATGATGGTCTTCACCTTGCCTTCGTACTCCTCCCCGACTTCGACGGTCGGTGGGAAAGCAATCTGCTTGATGCGAGTCAACGCGGCGTCGATGGCAGCTTTGTCGGACGCGGCGATTTCGACCATGCCCTTGCCGTCCACATCTTCGATGCTGATGGTGGTTTCGGTCTCGGCCTGGATCTCTTGGATGATTTTTCCACCCGGGCCAATGATGGCGCCGATGCTGTCACCAGGAACTTCCAGAGACACGATACGTGGTGCGTGGTCTTTGTAATCGTCACGAGGCTCAGAAATCTCAGTGAGCATGGCTTTGCGGATGTGGTGACGTCCCTCACGGGCCTGTTCTAGGGCTTCACGCAATTGGTCGAAGCTCAATCCCTTGATCTTGATGTCCATCTGGCATGCTGTGATGCCGTCGGCGGTGCCGGTCACCTTGAAGTCCATGTCTCCGAGGTGGTCCTCGTCGCCGAGGATGTCAGAGAGGATGGCATATTTCCCAGAGTCGAGGTCGGTGATCAGACCCATCGCGATGCCTGACACAGGCGCCTTGATGTTCACACCGCCGTCCATGAGGGCAAGCGTGCCTGCGCACACCGTCGCCATGGACGATGAGCCGTTGGACTCGAGGATCTCGCTGACCAAACGAATGGTGTACGGGCACTCGTCGGTTGGTGGCAACACGGGCTTCAGTGCGCGGAGCGCGAGGTTGCCGTGTCCCACCTCNCGGCGGCTGGTGCCACGCAAGGNNCGCTCTTCTCCTGTGGAGAANGGCGGGAAGTTGTAGTGCAGCANGAACTTCTCATTCTTACGGACAAGGGCGCCGTCGATCAACTGCTCGTCAAGTTTGGTTCCCAAGGTCAACGTGGTCAAGCTTTGGGTCTCACCACGCGTGAAGATGGACGACCCGTGGCAACCAGGGAGGTAATCCACTTCTGTCCAAATGGGACGAATCTCTGTGGTCTTGCGGCCGTCGAGACGAAGGCCTTCATTCAAAATGAGGTCGCGAACGGCTTTCTTCTGTGCAGACTTGATGTAGTCGCTTGCGAGGCCGCCCTTCTCCGCTTTCTCCTCGTCGCTAATGGTGGCCATGAACGCCTCCTTCAGCTCTGAGAAACGAGACTTGCGCTCTTCCTTGGTGGCGCCGGTCTTGCCCGCTTCGTAGAACTTGGGGTACATCTCGTCTTGGATGCGGCCACGCAATTCTTCGTCGTGGGTTTCGTGGTTGTACTCACGCTTGTTTCCAAACGCACCCACCTTTTTGGCGAGCTCGTTTTGAGCCTCGCACTGGGCCTTGATGGCTTCGTGTGCCTTTTCGATGGCGTCCACCATTTCGCCTTCGCTCACTTCCTGCATCTCGCCTTCCACCATCACAATGCTGTCCATGGTGCCGGCCACCATGATGTCCATGTCGGCGATTTCCAATTCAGAGCGCAGTGGGTTGATGACAAATTCTCCGTTGACGCGGGCCACGCGAACTTCGGACATCGGTCCGTCAAAAGGAACGTCGGACACGGCAATGGCTGCGCTTGCGGCGAAACCAGCCAAGCTGTCGGGGAGCACTTCCTTGTCGGCGCTCATCAATTGGATCATGACCTGCGTCCCGGCATGGTAATCGCCAGGGAACAACGGACGCAATGCGCGGTCAACGAGTCGCATCACCAACACTTCGGTGTCGGAAGGACGGGCCTCGCGCTTGAAGAATCCCCCTGGGAAACGACCAGCGGCCGCGTATTTCTCACGGTAGTCCACGGTGAGTGGAAGGAAATCCACGTCCATGGGTTCGTAGCTGGACACGATGGTGGCCAACAGCATGGTGTCGCCCGAACGGACGACTACAGAACCGTGCGCTTGCTTGGCGAGCTTGCCGGTTTCGATGGTGATCTCGCGCCCATTGCCGAGATCGATGGTTTGATTTTGAATGTTCATGTTGCCTCTTCTTCTACGTGTAAACGGGCCGGCAAGCCCCAATATGCCAAAGGCGGTTGACCATCAACCGCCTTTGAAAGTTTGAAATCTGATGTCAGCGACGCAGGCCGAGTTCCTTGACAATCGCCCGGTAGCGGGTGATGTCTTTGGCCGCGAGGTAGTTCAACAACTTCCGACGCTTGCCGACCAGAGCAATCAACGAGCGTTGTGTGTTGTGGTCTTTGCGGTTCTTCTTCAGGTGCTCAGTCAAGTGAGCAATGCGGAAGGAAAACATGGCGATTTGCCCTTCGGGGGATCCAGTGTCGTTGGCACCTTTCCCGTGCTTGGCGAAGAATTCTTTCTTCTTTTCAGCGTCTAAATACATGTGCGAAATCTTTTGAGATGTTCGGAATGTGAAACAATAAGAGCGGCAAAGATAGGTCACCTGCCGCAGAAGTTCAGCTTAGGAAGAAGCGTGAAGCATCTTCAAGGCGAAAGACAACTGGTCTTTGAGGTCTTTTCGGGCGACAATCGCATCCAAGAATCCGTGCTCCAGCACAAACTCTGCCCGTTGAAACCCATTGGGCAGATCCTTGCCGATGGTCTCTTTAACCACACGAGGCCCAGCGAAGCCAATCAAGGCGTTGGGCTCGCTGATGTTGAGGTCGCCGAGCATGGCGAACGACGCGGTCACGCCACCTGTGGTTGGGTCGGTCAACAAACTGACAAATGGCAGTCCGGCTTGAGACAACAACGACAGCTTGGCGCTGGTTTTGGCCATTTGCATGAGGCTGAGCCCAGCTTCCATCATCCTTGCGCCACCCGACTTGCTGATGCAGATGAAGGGCACGCCTTTTTTGATGGCGTGGTCGATGCCGCGGGCGATCTTTTCTCCCACAACAGACCCCATGCTTCCTCCGATGAAGGAAAAGTCCATGCAAGCAATGACCACAGGCTGGCCGTGCATTGTGCCTGAGCCCACGCGGATGGCGTCGGTCAGTCCGGTCTTCTTCTGTGCGGCCTCAAGGCGGACGGTGTAGGCCTTCGTGTCGCTGAATTCCAAGGGATCCGCAGAGCTCAGCTTGGGGGCAATCTCGCGGCACTTCCCTTCGTCAAACAGCAACCCGAAATACGCGTCGCTCCCAATGCGCTCGTGGTGGTCACACATTCCACAAACCCAGAGGTTGTTGGCGTGATCTTGCTTGGACACCACGGTCTTGCAACTCGGGCATTGGTACCACGCGCCTTCAGGAATTTCCTTCTTCTCCGCGCTTGACGTGGTGATGCCTTCGGTGTTTCTCTTGAACCATCCCATGCGGCAAATTTACGCGGGGGCGCATGCCTGCCCAGGGCGGTTCCCTTCAGTTGTTCACGGAATTCACCACCGCGTCGTGGATAGCGATCAAAACGGCATTCCCACACCGAGATGCAACGCCCCGCGTCCTGGTCGTTGGCCCAACCAACGATTTCCTTCTTCCTGAACAGGGTCGTGCACACGCAGTCCTGCATCCACCCTCAACACCATCACTTCAAAGTCGTAGCGAACGCCCAGCCCAGCACCCGCAGCCACACTTCCCCATTCGGTCTCACGCCACGTCGTCACGGGAGGTGCGTTGTCCCCGTGGAGCCACACGTTGCCGGCATCCACAAACCAGGCCAAGTCCCAAGGTGAGTTCCAATTCGAGCGCCATTCAAGCGAAGCCATAAATTGAACGTCCCCCAAACCGTCCACCACCAAGTTGGCGTCGGATGGATTCAGATTTCCTGGACCCAATTCTCTGAGACGCCACCCCCGGATGCCGTTGGCCCCTCCCGACAAAAACGAGTGCTCCAAGGGCAGGGAGACGGTGTTGGCCCCCACCCCAGCCCAACCTCCTTGGATTCGGATGTGTGTGCTCCATCGACTTGAACCTTTCCCTTGGGGATTGAGGTGAAACTGGACAAGGTGTCTTTGATGTTGCACAAGGGGAACGCCCTCGCGAACCATCCATGCACCTGTTTCGGGATGGAACTGTTCAGGGTCTTGCGAAAGGCGCTCTGCCAAGGTTTGCCCTAACCAGCCACCCCAACTCGATTGCAACGACACGCTTCCAGAAAGCCACGTGTTGTCCCACGACTGAGACCAACGCATGGACGACCCCAAATTCAAGTGGTTGATGAACCGGCCAGCCACCAGCGGACTGGCTTCTTGTTCGAGCCACTCACGGAACGCGATGGAGCGGTTGGTCAAATTGACGTAGGAAACCTTCAACGGCACACACTCGACACGCCCGTTGTGGACCCGGCCCGTCTTCAAGACGTAGGACACCTCCGATTGGACTTGGGTTCGGGTAAATTCTGGCCAAATCTCATGGTCCAGCCCCACGTCAATCCTCGTTCTTGGCTCGGACTCCGCCTTGAAGCGACTCAACGGCAACGGCCAGGCACCCAAACGTTCCGCATTCCAATGCAACGACCACTCCGCGCTGTTCAGCCAAGCGTCACGAGAGAAGCTTGAAAATGGCTCGGCCGCCACGTAGCCGAATCCGACTTCAACCGCCCTGCGTCCTCCACGTGAGCGGGCATTCAAGGTTGCAATGTCCAAATGAATGCGAGGGCCGTAGCGCACGTTGTTCCGCACCAAATCCAATTCAAGGCCCAGATCGTAAGGCGCACCGTGCTGCACTTGGACATCGACATCCATGTGCAAGGAATCGCCCTCGTCCCTGAGCACTTGTTCCACGGCCACGTGACGCACGCTGCTCAGCCGTTGAAGACGTTGAACGGACGACGTCAATGCGTCGCCTTTGTGGAGGTCTCCAGGACTCCAATCCACAACGTGCCGCCACACCTCTGGCCTGAGGCCCCCAATCGCATGTTGGGTTCCCGCGCCGCCTAGCCCATGAAAAGTGACTTTCCCCTGCCATGTCAAGGGATGCTTCGACGCAGGTGTCGCCGCCTCCAGCTCTTGGTCTGCCTCTGGATTCGAGGGCCTCCCTCGGGCCACCAGAACAAGGTGGACTTGTTGATGCGCTGCAGCGGTCACAGTGTCAGCCTGAATGACCATGAGCCCTGAATGAAACGTGGCATGCCCTCGCCTTGCTGCCATCAAGGCAAACTCAGATTGGACTTCACGCAACAAGCTGTTGGAAAAGGGGGCGCCTGAAGGCAGCAACGCCGCAGCTTCTCGGTGCAACTCGCCAAGTCCAGATCCATCCAGATGCCAAGTTGCACTTGCCACAGTCCACCTTGCGCCAGGGACCACGTCGAGGATGAGGTGGTCACCGCGGCGCTTGGTCAGCCAGCGGGGCTGGACTTGGGCCTGAAGCCAACCTTCCAACATCATCCTGTTGCGCAACGCCACGGCGTGCTCCTCCCCGACTAGATCTCTTTCCTCCTTGGTCATCGAGCCACTTTGGGGCAACAGGGCCGACCACCCAGCGACGGTGGCTCGATCGGGGCTGTCGAATCGCTGTTCCAAGATCTCCACGCGGGATTTTCTCAGCATGTGCTGATCAACATCAAGGGCAGTCTGCCCACAGGTTGCCAGGTGGACGGCATAACTTTGAAGCACCATGGCCATCCCCAAACAAGAACGCCAAGACATCCGACTCCTCAAGCGCAAGCAGGTGCGCTGGGAAAAGCGCCAGATTACCGTGGAAGGTGAAAAGGCCATTCTCGAATTGCTTAAGAGCACGTGGATCACAGAGCGAATCTACTTCACGGCTGGGCGTGTGTTGGGTGAGGAGTTGCGGCAGGCTTTGTCCCCCACCACAACGTTGGTGGAAGTCAGCGCCAAGGACATGGAGCTGATGACTTCCTTGAAGACCCCTCCTGGGTTGCTCGCCCTTGTCGCCATGCCAGAGAAAGCGGGTCGCGCAGAACACACAGATGGGGTTTGGCTCTACTTGGACTGCTTGAATGACCCTGGCAACGTGGGCACCCTTGTGCGGGTGGCCGATTGGTTTGGCATGGCTGGGGTGGTCGTGAGCTCCGATTCTGCCGACCCTTTTGGCCCCAAAGCCGTCCAGAGTGCCATGGGTTCAGCCTTTCATACGCCGATTCGAATTCAAAACTTCAAGGACTTGCCGTCTCGATGGAAAGCCCACGTGGTCGGTTTGGACGCAGGTGGACAAAACCTGTTCGAGTTGCCTTCGGATCTGGCGCCTACCTTGCTCGTGGTGGGGTCTGAATCGCACGGTCTCTCAGAAGACGTGAGCAGCGCATGCGACGTCATGGCCTCCATCCCAGGTGCGGGCCGGGCNGAGTCTTTGAACGCCTCTGTCGCTGGCGCCATCGCTGCGGCCTCACTTGTTCAGCAAGGCGTGCCGATGGGTCAATGGCGCTGACGTGATCTCGCACCACTTTCGAGACACCTGTTCTTCGCTCCACCCCTCCGCTTCCAGTTGACCGGTGATGCTCGACAACCTGGTCTTCCATGCCTCGCGAGCTGCCTGGGTGGGCTCGGGTGCGGGCGCCAAGACCTCTGGGTCCAATCCAAGCCATTCTCCGCAAAGCCTTTGGTTGGGCCAAAAGCGCATCCCCGTCATCAACACTTCATCCACTTTGNCGGCCATGTGTTGCTCAGGCCTCNAGCCCTCTNTCGGGTCCTCCCACATCACNGCATNGTTGAAGTGAAAATGNACCCGCCCTTTGTCGCCGACCATCCCNAGAAGCATCGATCGCTGGTCTTCTCCCTCCGCTTTGGTGTAGTCGCCATCTCGTTCCCGCATCAAGAGTTCACGCACCTTCATGCCGTCGCAAGGGTCCCACTCGTAGCTCAGCGAGACGGGGCTCACGCGGAGTGCATCCCATGTTTCAAGATGGCCGTTGTCCGAGAGCGTGCGAATCAAGGCCGGCGCCGTGACGTCCACCCCATTCTTGGCCCTGCCCTCTCTGTGGGCCAACCAAACGGGTTGACCTTGGGCTGTGATGTGTCNGATGTAAGCCGCTGTCCGCAAGCTGTGTTGGTATCGGTCTCGCGCGGAACCTGAACGCTCCACCACGAAGCAACGGTTCAGTCGAACCAAGGCATTCACCCAAGGCGACGCAAGAAGGTTGGAGCCGATTCCAATTTCAGTTGCGGGCAAACCCTGCCCAAGCAAGACCACGTTCAAAAAGGAAGGGTCCAGCACAATGTCTTTGTGGTTGGTCAAGAAAAGCAGGCCCGATTTCAACGACGACGATTCGCCACTCCATGTGAATCCAGAAGTCGTTTTGTCGGCAAGGGCTTCCAGAAACGGCTTGACCACATTCAGTTGAAACCCTTCCACGTCGTCCACTTGGTTCCACGCGGCCAGCAAGCCTTGGGCGTGTTCTTGGGAGAGCACCTTGCNGAGCTGACGNACCCAATCCGTGCCGTCTCTCAGGGACACCAAGGCCTTGGCCGCTTCCTCTCCTTTCAGAGGAGCCATGTCCTCAAACCCCGTGTGATTCACCTCCGCCTTGGGCATGCCGCAAGATACGTTGGGGAGTACCTTTGGACGCATGGGCTTTGAAGCACTGAAACTCAAAAGGCAGTTTTTGAGGGCGCTGGACGACATGGGCTTCAGCGAACCGACGCCCATCCAGGAAAAGGCCATTCCACGCATCCTTGCTGGCCAAGATCTCATTGGTGTGGCCCAGACCGGCACAGGCAAAACCGCCGCATTCGTCTTGCCCCTGCTTCAGCACATCCAAGGCCGACAAGAAGGTGTACCTCGTGTGGCGATTTTGGTGCCCACCAAGGAACTCGCGCTTCAAGTGCACCACGCCGTGGAGAATTTTGCCAGCCACACGGACATGCGTGCCCTGGCGTTGGTTGGTGGTGTGGGCCCCAAGACCCAGATCGCGGCGCTATCCAAAGGGGCTGAGGTTGTGGTGGCCACACCTGGCAGATTCATGGAGCTGTACTTGAAAGGCGCGTTGGTGGTCAACAAATTGCAGGCCATGGTGCTGGACGAAGCCGATCGGATGATGGACATGGGCTTCATGCCTCAGCTCAGAGACATCTTGGAAGTGGTTCCCAGGAAGCGCCAAAACCTCTTGTTCAGCGCCACCTTTCCTTCTCGGGTCGAACGCTTGGCCGATGAGTTCTTGCTTTGGCCCACAAGGATTGAAGTTGCCCCGGAAGGGACCCCCGTTTCCACCGTGGACCAGCACATGGTGAAAGTGCCCAACCTCCGAACCAAGTTGAACCTGCTGTCGTTTTGGTTGACAGGCAAGCACCAGGACTCGCGTGCGTTGGTGTTCGTGCGCACGAAGGAGGACGCCCGGAAAATTCGCCAAGCCCTTGAAGCGGTCATGCCTGGCCTCGTCGGAGAAATTCATTCCAACAAAGCCCAGCACACGCGTTTGGCCGCCATGAACCAATTCAGGCAAGGCGACGTGCGAGTGTTGGTGAGCACCGACGTCAGCAGCCGTGGCATCGATGTACCCGAGACAGA
>PBWG01000090.1 GCA_002729115.1 Crocinitomicaceae bacterium
GTCCTCGTTTGGCGAGGCCACACAAGACGAAGACATGGGTGACGTGGCGTTGTACAACCAAGGGTGCGCCCACATGCAAGCAGAGGACTGGGCCTCAGCAAAGGCGACGTTTGACAAGGCGGCCAAGCAACTGCAAGGCAAGGGATTGGAGGAATTCGCACACTACAACTCCAGCGTCAGCGCCCTGCTGGAAGGAGATGCGAAGGAGGCCATCGAACGCGCCAAACAAACCTTGAGGCTCAACCCCAACAACGACGACGCGCGGCACAATTTGGCCTTGGCGCAGCGGATGCAGCAGCAGCAAGACCAGCAGGAGCAAAATCAGGACCAAGAGCAGCAGGAACAGGAGGAGCAAGACCAGGAACAGCAGGATGGCGGAGAAGGTGAGGGCGACGACAGTCGAGACAACCCAGACGAGCAAGACGGGAATTCAGACAACCAAGAAGGCGAGAACCAAGAAGAGCCATCTCAGCCTCAAGAAGGACAAGAAGGCGACGGGCCGAAGGAGGAGCCACGAGAAGGCCAAATCAGCCGTGCGGACATGGAGCGAATTTTGGAAAGTTTGGAGCGACAGGAACAAGAAGTCCAAGCGAAATTGCGCCAGGCCAAAGCGCAGCAAGGCCAAGGCAAATCAAGGACCATTGAAAAAGATTGGTGACATCCCGACGTCGAACGCCCTGCGTGCTTGGTTGTGGTCGCTGCTGTTCCTGGCGGGCCTCGCTGCCCCTGCGCAAGCCCAGCGCGACGATGCGCGGGTGGAACTGACCATCAACGCCACGGACGTGAAGTCGGGCGACATGCTTCGACTCTCGCTGACGTTTGTGAATTGCAAAATCCGGAACATCGACCCTCCTGACGTGAAAGGGCTTGAATTCCGCATGGGCCCGAGCACGTCCAACAGCACGTCTTGGGTGAACGGGGTGACCACCTCTGAGCAACGCTACACGTACAATTACAAAGTCGTCGGATCCGGAGAGATTTCCATTCCTGCCCAGACTTGGAAGACGAGCGAGGGGCCGCTGAAAAGCAACCCCGTCCGGTTGTTTGCTTCGGGCCGCGCCCAACCATCCCGAGCCAAAAGCCGCAGCGGCCAGACCCAGCGGCAACCTGCCCGAGACTTGGTCACAGCCATTGAACCCAGCAAGCGCACCCTGTACCTCGGAGAACCGGTCGTGCTGAACTACAAGATTTACAACCGGTACAACAACCTGGACGTTCGCAATTACGACATCCCAGAGCTTGACGGCTTTTGGAAGGAAACCGTGGACATGCCGGAAGCGCGCTGGGAACCCCAGCTCATCAACGGAAAGCGTTACAACGTCGCCACGGTTCGGAAAATCGTGGCCTTCCCGCAACAAACCGGAACGTTTGAATTGAAGGACTTCGACCTCGTGGGGTACATGCGGGTCAATTTCTTCGAGGGTCGTGAACTCACCGCGACATGCGAGCCCGTGACGCTGGAAGTGTTGCCGTTGCCAGAAGCGGCACCTGCCAATTCACTGGGCACCTTCGCGGAATTGTCCGTGACCCAAAAGGCGTCCCTCGACAGCCTCAACACCAACGAAGCGGTCACCGTGGAGGTCACGTACCGCGGACGCGGGAACCTGAAATTTATCCAAGAACCTGAGCTGGTTTGGCCTGCAGAATTTGAGGTCTTCGACGCCGAGGTGGAAGACCAAATCAACGTCACCGCCCAAGGCGAACGGGGCAGCCGCACATTCAAGTTCGTTGCCATCCCTCGCGCGCCTGGCACCTACACCCTTCCTGGATTGGAAGCCACCTACTTCAATCCGTTGCGGGCAAAGCACATGACCAGCCGCGCCCCTTCCCTCACGCTGAAGGTGAATGCAGGAGAAGCCAGCTCTGGAGGGGTGTCGTTCAACCACCAACAGGACATCCAGGTGTTGAACCAAGACATCCGCCACATTGAATTGGAGCCCTCTCGGTTTTTGCCCCGTAGCACTTGGGCTTGGAAGATGTGGGTTCTTGTTTTGCTCTTCATGGCTGGACCGATCACGTATGGCGTGGCTGCTCGGCGTCGCACAACGCAAGCGAGCGAGGCACAAGACCGGCTTGGTACACGCCACAAACGCGCGCTGAGGACGCTGAACGCCCAATTGAAGCAAGGGCAATCGGCAGAGGAGATCGGCGAAGCCATGGAGCAATACCTCATGGCCAAATTGAAGTGGGAACGCTCTGCCTTGACCCGCGAAGCGGTCCACGCCACCCTAAGCAACAAGTTGCCTGCTCTGGCGGCAGAATGGGACGCCCTTTGGTCGGCTCTGGAAATGCAGCGCTACGGCGCCAGCGCCACCCAGACCAACGACTTGGCAGAAACCTTGAGGTCTTTGGCCCAACGAACTGAACAAGCATGGACATGAAGCCCCTCCTTTTTGCAGCCACCTGGCTTCTGCTCGCCATGCCTGGCCACGCAGGTGGCGAGGCCGAGACGGATTGGACGCGCGCTTTTGACGCCGCCAACGCCGCCTATGAAGCAGGACAACATCAAGAGGCCCTCGACCAGTACGAAGCCCTTCTGGAAGAGGTGAGCCACTTCTCGTCCGAATTCAATGCAGGCAACGCCGCGTACAAACTGGGCAAACTTGGCGTGGCCCGCCTTCACTACGAACGCGCAAGTTTGCTCGACCCTGGCCATGCGGGATTGGAAGCCAACATGGCCCTTCTTGAGTCCAAAATCGTGGACCGCATCGCAGACGTGCCCACTTTGGGGTTGAAAGACTGGCTGCGTTCTTGGCTTGGGGCAGAACAACTCCGAGGTTGGTTGCTTTGGGCCCTGATTTGCTGGTGCCTCGCTTGGGGGTTGTGGATGGCCCGCTGGCGCAAAACGCGTCCCGCCTCCCGCTCCACCGTGGGATTCTTGGGGGCAGGCAGCATGGTGCTGGCTTGCATCGGCCTCGCTGGGGCGTACGCGTCACACAAACGCATCCAAGCTCCCCAACGCGTGGTGGTGATGGTGGACCGTACAGACGTTCGCAGCACCCCCTCCTCCTCAGGCACAGTGCTGTTTCAACTGCACGAAGGTGCCGCCGCGTGCTTGCTGCACGACACCGAGGGGTGGCGAGAAATCGAACTCGACAACGGAAACGTCGGCTGGATCAGCCGAGATGCGGTGGAAGGCGTCTGAGCCCTCAGCGCACCACCTCCAACCGCACTTGGGCCTGTTCGCCTCGGCCATCCCAACCTGAGGCGCTGTACACCCCAACTGGCCAAGTCGACACGTCGAGGCGAACTTGCCCCGCCCCGTTGGTCCTGCACAAGGCCACTTCACGCCCCTGAAGGTCGTGCACCCGAATGGAGCTTCCTGGCATCCATCCACGCAGGGTGGCCTCGAGCGAGGCCGGGTTGGGCAGGACATGCACAGCAGGCACGGCTCCGGTTTCTCCAACGTCGTCGCCCGATCCCAAGTCGTACAAAATGATATCGTCCAGGGCGGCTTCCACCAGGCTTCCGCCGTCGAGGTACTCTCCAAGCGTGGTGCTGTCGGAGGCGATGAAGCGCATTTGGAATGCGTCGGTGGGCTCGATCACGTCGGCCACGCGGAAGGCCTTGCGGCGCCACGAGATGTCTTGCTGAAGGGTGTTTTCGAGGTACTGCCACGTGTTGCCCCCGTCGTTGGTGATCTCCACCTGCCACCAGTCCGAGGCAGGGTTGGCGCCCGTTGCAGGCGCGTTGGCGTACCACCGCCAGTACGTCATGATGGGGTTCTCATACGGGGTCAAATCAATGACCGGAGACACCAACGTCGTGTGACCGCCGTCCACGTCGTTGGCGCCGATGCCGTCGCCAAGTTCCCCGCTGAGCCCCGTGATGAAGGCAAACCCGAAGAACCCTTGGGTGTGGTCCTGCAGCGGCGCCACCACGGTGGAAGGGTCGTTGACGTCGCTCATGGATCCTACGGGGATTTCCGCCGCCCAAATGCCGGTGGTCGCGTTGTCTGTTGGCAAGTCCATGTCCCAGTTCCCGAAGTCCGCGTATTCGTCCAAGTCGTCTCGAAGCACGGGCTCCACCCCCACCAGCACGTAATTGGGCAGGTTGCCGTTCACCGCCTTGTCCGCGGCAACTGGGGTGGTCGCGCTGATGCCACCAAACACATCGAGAATGTCGATGTAGTACTCAATGACGGTGCCCGCGGCCACGCCAGGAATGTCGTGGGTGAACAGGTTGTTGTCCTGCCCCATGGGCACCACCGTCCATGGCGCGCTTGGCGTCAACCGGTAGTGCAACCGCATGCTGTCGAAATACGTCACATACGGAAAGACGATGTTGGCCTCGGCTTCCACCGTCACCGTGGTTTCGGCAGGCGTGAACTCCACCGGGGTGTGCTCCAAATCCACGTAGCTGAACAAGCGGATGCCATGGATGTCAAAGCCCTCAATGATGGCCGCGGCGTTGGGCGTTCCGTTCAACAAGTCGTCGTCGTCGTCGTCCGCTTGAAGCACGTCCAAGAGCACGTCCGTGTAAGCCTGTCCCTCGAATCCATTGGGCACAGTGGCTTGCAGGCCCGGGAAGGCGTCCACGAAAAGCGGCATGGTCTGGGCCCAATCTCCGCCCAAGAGCAGGTGTGTGTCGTACCATGCCCCGCAGATGATCTCACCGTCGGCGTGCACTTCCCCGACAATGTCCTCGGGGTACACCTTGGGGTCGATGTCGTAACGGCGGATGCCGTCCTGGTTGTCCGTGTAGAAGCCTTTGCCGATTTCGGCAATGTCCCCCAAAGACATGGCCCAGAGGTCCGCGTAGCCCTCGTTCATGGCGCCGTTGCTGAAGTTGGCGAAGTAGGATTGGTAAAAGAAGTCGTTGATGGCGTGGCCATACTCGTGGTACACCACGTCGGCGATGAGAGAGGTGGCGTTGCACCCCCCTCCCACGTCGTAGAAGTTGATGCTTGACCCGTCGTAAAAGGCGTTGCACTCGCCGGCCACGTCAATGTTCACGGGCATGCTGAAGTCCAAATCGTCGAATTCCGGCAACCACGTTCGCATGTGGTCGTGGATCATGTTGGTGCTTCTGTAGGCGCTGGTTTCCTTCACGTTGCCTGGCGCAGTGAGGTTGTTGAAATCGTTGACAAACGTGGTCGGTTGGAGCGGCGTCACGCCGTTGGTGAACACCGTGGCGAACAACCCACGCAACTGCACAGGCACGTCGGCCACCTCCTGGCTGACGTCGGTGTTGAAGAGGCCTTCGCTGTCCGTGAAATAGCTGGTGCCGTTCAGCGGAAGCTCCAAGTGAGGCATGCCCATCGCTTCTTGGTCGTCGTAAGGGTAGGCCGGGTGCACGTTGGCCTTGAGTTGACCAAACACCGGAAGCACAGGTTGGGTGATGCCTGGCACGTGCCCCATCCTGCGCGTCTTGGCTTCTTCGCCATGGCCGGACTCGTGCATCACTTGATTTTGGCGCAACACGACGGCCCCTGTGGACATGTCGATCCACGTCAGGTATCGGACCGGAATGACGCCGCGCCGTCCCTGAATCTCCACTTGCCAGATTGGATGGGCGCTCCACATTGTTTGGCCCTCCTGCGCTGCTTGAACCGGCAGCCAAGCCATGCCCAGGTCTTCATGTCCGAAGTCGCTGAGGTAGGTGGTGCCGGTGTTCTCCCCTTGTCCCACAGCCATGTCGGCTTCCAGCGCCTGAAGCACTGCATCCTGGGTCAGGGCAGGGTCGGCGGCAACCGGCTGGAGGTAGGGCCACCAATCCGAGCCCACCATCACGAGGCGGTCGCCTCGGAATTTGGCCTGAAGCTTGGCCCCCAACACTGGAAGCCCATCGAGTTCTTGGGTGGCAAACACGCGGTCGTGCTTGCTGCCTCGCGCCACACGCACCTCGCCAAGGGCTTCGCCTGAAAAGCCAAAACCTCCAAGCGTCCATTCCCAAGCCGCAAGGGCGCGGGATTCTGGCGAGTCGCCGGGCAGCACCACGCCAGGTCCGTACAAGCGTGCAGGCACGACGCGGTTTTCGTGGGCCTGCACCCTCCAACCTGCCTGCGCCGCTTCGGTTTGGTGCCACACCGACCCGTCGCGAAAGGCGCGCTGGGCCTCGTCACTCGGGGCCAACGCCCCTTGGATCAGGCGGATTTCCCATGGGTCGCCATTGAATTCCGGGTTTTGGGCTGCCGACTCAGGAAGGGCGAGGGTCATCGCGCTGAAAAAAGCGACAGAAAAGGTGACTCGATTCATGGGAAAAAGCTACGACGGCTTGCCCCTTCCGCAAAACGTTCCAGCGCAAGGCGCCGTGAGGTGGCCTCAGTCGCACACCGCGCCAAACTGGCCAAGCAAGGTCAGGATGTCGCTCACCCCCACGGTGTTGTCTCCGTCCACGTCTCCGGGACAATCGGTGTTGTCGGGTGCAAACTGGCACGATCCGTCGTCCACCAACGCCCATGGATCGTAATTCAACGCGCCCGGGTACATGCACCCGGCTCCTTCTGAAAAACCGCACCCGAATGGCGGAAACGTGCAAGACCCATCGTCTTCTGTGGCCAAGGGGTTGAAGTTGCACGCCTCCGGGTAAACGCATCCAGGCAAGGTGCCGCCGGGGTTGCACTGCAGCATGCACGACTCCATCGAATCGAAAAACGCGCCGGCATAGTTGACGCCTCCGACATACGAACCGCACCCGCTCACAAATTGACAAGTGCCCCCGACGTTGGCCACGCCCATGGCCATTTCACACAACCCAAAGTCCACCCCTGCCAAATCCGTGCACGGCGCCACCCCGTCCACGTTGGAATAACACTGCTCCACAAGTCCGCCGCACGGCGCGCTCTCATATTGGGCGCACACGCTCCAAAACGGGTTGAAGTCGAACCCTGCCTCGAAGACGAGGCCGCCAGTTTGGGCCAANAAATCNTCGATCCACCACGTGAGCTCCACGTCGGCGGGCACGTCAATGGCTTCGAAAGTGTACCACATCCCATCCTCGGTGGAAGTCAAAAGNTGGAGGCCGCACTCCGGGGGAACCTCGTTGCACATCGTGCACGTGGGCTCGTCCTCGAAAAACGCCGGACTGTAGTCCACGCCATTCACCACGTAATCGCATCCAGAAATGGTTTGGCAGGCGCCGTTCACCTGGGCGATGCCNAGCACAAATTCGCATTCCCCGAAGTCCACCCCGGCCACGTCGGTGCAGGATTCCACCACGCAGGTCCCTTCCGTCCAAGAAGTGACGCCGCCTTGGGTTTGGGCCTCACAACTGTTCATGTAGGTCACACCGTCGCAGCCACAGACAGGGTCGACCACCGCCGGACACACGGCCTCGGGGTTGATCAAGGAGACGTCCACGCACTCTTGGACTTGGGCATGGACAGGGGTCGTGGCCGCCACCATCGCGGCGANGACCAAGGCATGGACGTTTTTCATGACGGGGATTCANGCNTTCAGGGCAANTTACGCCCCACCTGCGCCTGCNTACAACTCGACAAGCGACCTCAAGTGGGCNGGGTTGAAGGGCTTGACGACCACGTCGTTCATTCCTGCACGTTGTGCCAATTGCTTGGTGCCAGCTTCCGCATCCGCGGTCAAGGCGATGATCGGCAAGGAAGCCCAAGGCTGGCCGCTGGACCGCCAAGCCTGGGCAGCCTCGTCTCCTGAGCGCCCCGGCATGTGGATGTCGAGCAACACCAAAAACGGCAGCGTCGCCGCCATCTGCGCTTCTGCCTCGTCGGCGCTGGAGGCCACCTCGACAGCGTACCCCCAATTTTCAAGCATGCGCCGCGCCACCAAAACGTTCAGTTCATTGTCGTCGACCACGAGCACAGGGGCGCTCGGCTTGGGCCGCTGGGCCGAAGGCGTGTGACCTTCCTCCCCTTGGTCCGGGGACCACCATCCTTCGTCGCCTTCGGGCACGCCGAGCGGAAGACAGACCACGAACGTGGACCCTTCACCCAGGGTGCTCTCCACCTGGAATTCGCCTTGCTGAAGTTCAATGAGTCGCTTTGTGATGGCCAAACCCAAGCCCACCCCTTCGTTCGCGACCCGCAACTCCTCCTTGGTGCTTTGCTCAAAGGGCAGCAAGATGCGCTCCAAATCGGCTTGGGGGATGCCCGCTCCGGTGTCTCTCACGGCCAAACGCAGGCCAGAACCCTCGTCCCATGTGGCCTCGCATAGGACCTGACCCTCGGTGGTGAATTTGAGGGCGTTGGCGAGGAGGTTGTTCAAGATTTGGACCAGCCATCCCACGTCTCCAAGCAAGACTTTGGGCACGGAATCCGCCACCTGCATGGTCAAGGTGTTGCCCGTGGCCTCGGCCCGGCTTGCAAACCCCTCGGCCACACGCTCCAACACCCCGCGGCTCTCGAATTTCACCGCCTTGGGCTGGGCCTTCCCTGAGCCAAGTCGCTCCAAATCCAACACGTCTGTCAGCAACCCCTTGAGGTGCTTGCCCGCGAATTGCATGTAGGACAGGTGCGCGTTTTGGTCTTCGGCAGGGACGTTCCCTCGGATGAGCACGTCCGTCAACCCCAAAATGGCGTTGAGGGGCGTCCGGATTTCGTGGCTCATCACCGACAGGAACTCGGACTTGTGCTGTTCGCCGGCGGCGGCGCGTTCGCGGGCCTTTTCCAACTCCGTCACGTCCACGGCGTACACGTGGTAATGCGGCTTGTCGTCCACACGACTCGAGGTCACCTGGAAAGCTCGGCCGTCCATGTCCACCTGAAACCGGGCGACGGTCTGTCCCTGCATGGCCTCGTTCAAGCTTGCCCACAAGGCATGCTGCGGCGTGAGCCTCTTCCCTTCTTGCACGTCTGGACCAAACGCCTCTTGGGACGCGTCGTTCGCCAGCATCACCTTGCCCTCCAGCCCCAACCGCATCACCGGATTGGGGTTGATTTGAAAGAACCTGGCAAACTCCGCAAGGCGCTCCTCCCCCAGGCTTCGGCCCACCTTTTGGCCGCAGATGTTCGCCACGTTTTGAAGGACTTTCAGGTGAAAAGGCTTGAAGAAGCCTGGCATCGTGTGCTCTGAGTCAATCACGCCAATGACCTCGCCGTCGCACAAGATGGGCACCGCCATCTCGCTGCCGCGCACGGCGTCGTCCACCACGTAATCAGGGTCTTTCGAAGTGTCGTGCACGATCTCTGCCACGCCACTTGCGCCCACCCTGCCGACAATGCCTTGCCCAAACCCCAAATCGATGGGCTCGTGGATGGCGCGGTAGTCCACGTTCTTGGGCCCGTAGGCGGCTTTTTGGACCCAAACCTGGCGTCGTGCGTCTTTCAGGTAAATCACGCAGTCCTCCAAGCCCAACTGCTCAATGCAAGATGCCGCGATGTCCCACACGATGTCCTCTGGCGTGTTTTGGCGGAACACGCTTTTGGAGAAGTGCTCGACGATGTCCAACTGCTTGGCCAAGTCGCCCTGGGAGCCTCGCTTTTGGCGAACCAACATGCTGAAAAACCAAACTGCAATGCCCCCCATGACAAGCACAAACACCCACCAAAAGACAGCGGTGAAGGACATGAAATCGGTCAAAAGCAAAGGCATGCAACGAAGGTACACCCGACGTGCCGGTTGTCCTTCCCTGCAGGGCACGCCTGCACTGGGGAATTTTGTATTTTACAGGCTCGCGATTCTCATCCTTGCGACCGCTCCGCATGACACGTTTTGGCCTCTTCATGTTCCACGTGTGCGCCTTGGCTTTGGCCTTGGTCGCCAAGTCGGACCGTGCGTTGGCCCAATGCGATGTCGAAGTCGCCACCTCCCTGGTGTTCTCCCAAGGCGAACCCGCCGAGGGCTATGGACTGGCCCTTGAAACCGTCGCGGAACACGCCTCAGGCGGCCTGGCAGGCTTGACCACCTACCGTCTGTACATGCAAACGGCCCACCCCACCGACCGCGTCGTGGCCGCCGTGGGGGACGACGAATTCCCCTTGTCCTTGATGCCGGAAACGTCATTTTACCAGAATCCTTTAGGCAACAACAACCCTGACGGGATTTCTCCTGCGTGGATTTCATTTGACCCTGACCTGGCCTACGACAGCTGGATCACGATCGGCTTGGATGGGCCTTCTTCCTCCTCTGCAGGGGAAGAAGGCGTGACCATGCTTTTTGCATCCGCTTGGGAAAGTGTGTTCGGCTCAGGCCAAGGATTTGTGGAGAACAGTGAAAACGGGTCAGGCTGGACCGTGATTCCATGGACGGCCACCAACACCATTGCAGGACCTGAACAACGGGTGCTTCTTGCCCAGCTCACCACCGACGGCCACCTCAGCGGCTCCATGCGTGTCCAAGTCTTTCCTCAGGGCGACAACGAGAACGACTTGCGCCTGGACGTGACCTTCGACACCAACGTGGTGTGCGGATGCACGGACGAAAACGCCGCGAACTTCATTGCCGACGCCAACACGGACGACGGCAGCTGTGTGTTCGGAGGCTGCACGGACCCTGATGCGTGCAATTACGATGCCACGGTTGCGGTGGACGACGGCAGTTGCATCCTGCCAGACTTTGACTTGCATGACTGTGGGTGCGAGGGCGACCTCCCAGATGCCACCGGAGTGTGCGGCGGCGATTGCGAGGCGGATGCCGATCTGGACGGCGTCTGCGACGACATCGACGATTGCATCGGGGCGTTTGACATTTGCGGCGTTTGCAACGGGCCAGGCGCGATATACGAGTGCGGCTGCCCGGGCGTCGTCCCCGACGTTGTCGGTGAATGCGGTGGCTCTTGCACGGCGGACGAAGAAGAAGACGGCGTGTGCGACGACGTGGACGACTGCGTCGGGATCTACGATACTTGTGGCGTCTGCAACGGACCTGGCGCCGTGTATGAATGCGGATGCACAGACATCCCAACCGGGAATTGCGATTGCGAAGGCCAAGTCGAAGACGCCTTGGGCACATGCGGTGGGAATTGTGCAGAGGACTTGGACGGCGACG
>PBWG01000091.1 GCA_002729115.1 Crocinitomicaceae bacterium
GAATGGCGACTCCACAATCTTAGCAAACGTATTCCCCCTGACGAAATAATTCTCCGTGATCAGCCAGCGCCTCTCCGTCAACGGCACCATGCCACTGATGTTCAGCATCAACACCCGAGGATAACGACTGTACCTGCTTTCTGGATAGTAATAGATCCAACCTCCTCCGTTGTCATAGGGTTCTGCTCCTGGGCTGTAGTACTCCGGCCAATCTGGC
This sequence comes from Crocinitomicaceae bacterium, assembly GCA_002729115.1. Lineage (GTDB taxonomy): Bacteria > Bacteroidota > Bacteroidia > Flavobacteriales_D > Sanyastnellaceae > UBA11663. The sequence goes on from PBWG01000091.1 coordinate 218, forward strand.
CCGAATGCCGCGTTGGTGCACCCCACATTGAAGGTGATGTTCTTGTTGTCGTCGCCCCGAGTCACGTTGATGAAGCCCAAGGCCAAAGGTTTCTCCAATTCGCCAAAAAAATCGGCTGCGCCGAGAGCACCCAAGCTGACGCTGGTCTTTTCTCCAACTTTCCATCCGGCTTTGGCGGTCACTCCAACCCCCAAAAAACCAATCATTGCACCGGCCGTGAATTCGTTCGAGAATCCAAAGCTTACCGAGTTCAGTGCCACGTTGGATTGGAAGTACCCCTCGCCTGCTTGAAGCTGCATGGCCGAGGGGGCAAAAAAGTACCGGGTGGCTTGGCTGCTGATCAGGTTCTTGACCTCGCCTGATTCGTCCACTTCCATGACTTCAATCGCCATGTCAAGCACCAAGTACTTCGGGATCGACGTCGGACCCAACCCCACCAAGTCCACGAGGAGGTTCGATTCGTCCGCGTCCAAGAGTTGCCCGAACTTGAGGGTGCCGTCATTCAGGGTGATTTTGACAAACTGGCCCTGAAACTGCTGAGGCAAAGACGAAGGCGTGCTCTCCGCGGCAGAAGTGGTGCTTTGGGCGCGCAGCGTCAGCGGCATTCCCACAATACAGAGGGCGCCAAAGAGCATGGCTGAAAGGATGGTCGAGCGTTGAAATGAAAGGAGCATGTGATCAGGTTGAAGTGTTAATGTACAGAAATACACCGAAAAGGAGAATGGCCTTGAGCAGTCCCCGCAAACTTGCTTGCTCTGCGACTTTCATGNTGTCATGGGTTGGTTCTTGAGAAATCCAAGGCCATGGAGAACCACGGAATGGGGATCAACCACTCCAACGACTGCGAATAACACACCGCAAGCCCACAATCNAAGGTCAGCCCACTGCGTTCACGGTAACTCCTGCACCCGAAAGACACCAAGGCCTCTTCATGGCCTCCCGGAAAAGAGGCACTTCCGTCGAAAGTCCGAATGAGGTACATTTCAGGAGACAAGATGTTGTCGTTGTATTCAGCGATGGCCGCGCCAAACCACCTGTTGGTCAGGAGGTAATTCTCGGACAGCAACCAAAAGCCAGGACGCACTTCCCAGATGCGAGACAAGTTGAACACCAGCATTCTGGCTTGGTGACTCCTGTATCGGAACTGGGGTCTGATCATGGTGCTGTAGTCTCCCTCGTCAAGCAACCTGCGGGCTTCGTCTGTGGCTTCGTCGCTGTAATACGTCGAGGACGACGTGGCCACGATTGCTTGATTCGTGAGGCCAAGGCCAAAAGACACGTGGTTGGCCTCTTCCCCACAGGTGACGACAAGCCCTCCCAACATCAAGCGTTTGTCCCTCGGAGCTGGGAATTTGCCGAACCTCATGGCCCCGAGGCTGACCCGGGTGCGCTCTCCCATGCGCCAACTCGTTTTCAACCCAAACCCAGAGGCCCAGAGGCCCACCATGCCCGTCACAGACAACTTGTCCGACCCCCCCACGTTCGCCACATTGTGGACAACGTTGGATTGAATGTGGCATTGACCTTGTTGCATCTGGAAAGCCGAAGGCGCAACGAAGTAGCGACTGGACGCCCCTTCTGGAATGGGTGACGGCTCCTCCATGTCCACCTTCCACGACAAGCCCACCGCGTTCAAAGAATCTGTGTCGGCCAGGGTTTGGCAGAGCGCAGGGCCCATGCCCGACGTCAGGCTCACGACAAGGAGGATGGCGTGGTGTGCGGAACCTCTCAGGAGGGGAAAAAATGTCCGTTGGATGGTTTTCTTCATGGAAACCGCGTTTTCAAACAAGGTACACTGACGAAATTTGGGCATGGATTCGTTGTCACAAATCGTGCTGGGTGCGGCGGTGGGAGAAGCNGTGCTGGGCAAGCGCNTGGGGAACCGNGCCATGGTCTGGGGAGCTGTGGCAGGNACCCTCCCNGANATGGACGTGCTGGGGCAATATTTCCTGAACGAACTCGACAACTTGGCGTTTCACCGGGGCATCAGCCATTCGATCTTGGCCAGTGTGTTGGGTGCGGTGGTGTTTGGTTGGGCCACACATCGCCTCTACCGCAGCCCTCACCATCGTTACGTCGCCATGCTGGCCAAGGCCGTAGCTGCCGTCGTCGTTGGCTTTGTGGTCAATTTCCTCACCCAAATTTTTTCGCCTGGCGGCTGGCTTCCGGTGGCCTTGTACATCCCCCTGGCCGCTTGGCTGTGGTGGCGGCATGGCCAGCGACGGTACTTCAGTGGACACTGGGTCCAACCCGACGCCGACTTGAAAGGATGGGTGCTGCTGTTTTTTTGGGGATTCTTGACCCACATCGTGTTGGACTGCTTCACCACCTACGGCACCCAGGTCTTCGCCCCCTTCAGCGACCAAAGGGTCGCATGGGGAACCATCTCTGTGGCCGACCCGTTGTACACCGCCCCCTTCTTGACTTGCCTGTTGGTGGCCTCGACATGCGCNAAACATGACCGACGTCGGGCCATGTGGAATGGGGTCGGATTGGGAATCAGCAGCCTCTATCTCGCGCTCACGGCGGNCAACCACACCCGGGTGACCCGAGTCATGGAGGAAGCCTTGGCTGAACAGGGGGTGGTCCACAGCTCTTGTTTCATCACGCCGACCATCTTCAACAACGTCCTTTGGAACGCNGTGGTCGACCGAGAGGATGATTTTCTGNTGGCGCANTACAGCNTGTTCGACGAAATCCCCGTTTCGTTTCATCCCGTCCNCAAAGGNCACGACCTGCTCCACAACTTCGACTCNGACCGCACCATTCAAGTNNTGCGCTGGTTCAGCGCTGGNTACTTCAACGCCCTTCTCAGAAGCGACGGCTCTCTGCAGGTGAACGACCTGCGCTTTGGCACATTCTCNGGCAAGGCCACGGACCAGGACGACTACATTTTTCGGTTCAAATTGACCGACTTGGGCCCCGACGCAGATTACGGATTTGAGCAAGCCCAAGGCGGGCCGCCCGACGACACCGCCGAGGACATGATGGTGCGGTTGTACGACCGGGCGAAGGGCTTGAAGGTCCACCCAGACTGAGGTCAAGGCGAGGCCATTTGGCCCGATGCCCTACCTTGAGGTCATGAGAATCAAATCGTTTGGCCCAAACCGCACGGTGGGCATGACCATGGGTGTTGTGATGGTGCTTCTGACAGCAGGGTTGTTNACCGGGTGCTTGCACATGAGGTCGACGACCTTCATAAGCCCACAGAACCTGAGGCTCGACAGCCATGCTTACCCCATCGTGCATCACACGATCACGAAGGCAACCTACCATTTGGACGGCTTGACAGTGAACGCAGATGGAGGCGTGATTTCTGGAGAGGCACAACCCCTTGGTCCGGGCCATCAGACGTATCGAAAGGCCAATTCTCGCTACGGCAACATCTACAAATTCAATGCCTTCAAGGAAAAACCCCTNGACGAANTCCATTTCTACGTCGATGCCTGGANCCTGNAAGATGGNGGGCTTTCATTTTCCACCGCAGACATCCAACGCGTCGACGTCTACGACCTCGCCGTCGACCGTGTCATTGCCAGTTACACCAGTGCAGCCTTGGTCACGGCTGGTGTGGCGTACCTCATCATTTTAGCCTTGAAATCTTCCTGTCCTTTTGTCTACACCATGGACGGAGACGTCGCGACGTTTCGCGGGGAAATGTTTGGCGGGGCCATCGCCCCCAACCTGGCCAGACACGACTTCATGCCCTTGCCNGGATTCNAACCTGAGGACGACGCCTACACGTTGAAGATCACCAACGAACTTCAAGAAATTCAATTCACCGATGTGGCCCAATTGGCCGCCGTCACCCACGACCGGGAAGACCAGGTTTTGATGGACCAGGATGGCCACCCCTTCGTGTTGTCGAACCCCTTGCCTCCCGTGCACGCCACCACCGACTTGGGCACGGATGTGCGGTCNGAATTGAAAGACCTCGACCAACGTTGGTTTCAATTCCTGGACGAGATGGAGGGGCAACCCGCCTACGCGAGCTTGGACATGACCTTCGAGGCCGATCGTCCAACGAGCCAGGCGAAGCTCATGCTCGACCTCAAAAACACCATGTGGATGGACCATTCGTTCGAGCGTTTTTGCGCCAGTTTCGGAGACAAATACGAGGCGTTTGCACGGCGTCAGAAGCGTCGTGCTGCNGAGGAAAAAGAACAGTGGATGGACGACGAAGGCATGACCTTGGCTGTCAAGGTGNAGCGACATGGCAACTGGGAGCTTGTGGACCGCATCAACATGGTTGGCCCCTTGGCGTCGAGAAGCGTGGTGGTGCCCATTCCGGGNCAGGTTCAGCCAGGGGAACAACTCCGCATTCGACTTGAATGCGGGTATCATTTTTGGGAAGTCGACCAAGCCGCCATGGACTTTTCAGTGGACGGGCCCGTGATCGTCGACAACCTGCCTTTGTTGGAAGCGCATGACGAGTCTGGACGTGACGTNCGCNCCTCGCTGTTGGACTTGGACGGCGACGTGATGTCCCAGCTGTTCACAGGGGCAGAGGCCACGCTTCGGTTTGACGCCACGTCACTCGATNCCCNGCCCCACGAAGACGTGACGGTCTTCCTGCACACGCACGGCCACTACGAATACGTGCGCGACTACTCGGGCAAGCCCAACCTCGCCGAACTCAAGTCGTTCCGCGCCCCTGGCACGTTTGCGGCCTGGTCCAAAGCGCGGCTGGAGAGCCACATGGCCATCCACCCCTGACCNCATGGTCCACTCCACCCCACTTCAAACCGCCCAGCAGGACATCTGCCTGGACGACATCCGTTCCGAGAAGCGGCAGGTGCCTGTGACCGGCCGCGCCAAGAANCGTCTNCACCGCCGTCGGTTGCTGAAGAACGCGTGGATTGTGGTNCNGCTNTACAAGTGGCCCTGGCGCATTCTTCGNGTGCTCAATCAACTCCGTCTCCGACGGAACGCCCTGGCGGGTGCAGCCAACGTCCACAAGCTGGTCTGCGTGGAGGGCCAACACCTTTGGCGGCTGCATCTTCCCCCTTGGGAATCCCCCAAGTTCGACCGGTTTGTCCACAGCGAATTGCAACGCATTCAACCCCACGAAAGCCATGCCGACCGATTGGCCTTGGCGCATTTGGCCATCACGAAAAAGTGCCCTCTGCGCTGCGAGCATTGCTTTGAGTGGGACAACCTCAACAAGCCTGAAGCGCTGACCACTTCGGACATCGACACGATGGTCGACAACCTCTTGTCTGTAGGCACTGCGAACATTGCCTTCTCTGGAGGGGAGCCGATGTTGCGCGTCCATGAGATTGTCAACACGGTGCGACGTTGCCGAGACGAGTCCCAGTTTTGGGTGTTGACCTCAGGGTTCAACTTCACCGCGGCGCATGCGAAAAGCCTCAAAGAGNNGGGGCTGACNGGGGTCGTGGTGAGCATCGACGACCTCTCGCCNGACAAGCACGACGCGTTCCGAGGCAAACCCGGGTCGTTCAAGGAAGCCCTCGAGGCCGTCAAGCATGCCATGGACCAGGGACTTGTCACGGCCATTTCAACCTGCGTCACGCGGGACAAGGCCAACCCCCAGTACCTGCACGCATTCATGGACTTTGCCAAGGACCTCGGGGTGGGGTTTGTCCAGTTGCTGGAGCCCAAGCCCGTGGGTCACTACGCCCTCCAAGATGTCCTGTTGCGAGAACCAGAGCTCCGTGCCTTGGAAGCGTGTTTTCTGAGCTGCAACGCCGACGACGCTTACCGNGAACACCCCATNGTGATCTACCACGGGTATTACCAACGCCGGGNGGGATGNCTCGCCGCCGGCAACCTCGGGGTGTACGTCGACACCAACGGCGACTTCATGAGTTGTCCCTTTTGCCACAAAAAAAACGGCAGCCTTCTGGACTCGGATTTCGAGCANANCTTGAACGACTTGCAGGCCATGGGGTGCGACAGCTACGGTCAATTTGGCCTGTCGTAACTTCTGTGTGTGAAGATTCTGTCGACATGCTTGATGTGGCTTTGGGCGTGCACAGCCGTGTGGGCCCAGGATGCCGTTTGGCTCCAAGCCCAAGGCACCCAGATCCAGAACGGCCTGGGTCAAGAGGTGTTGTTGAGGGGCATGGGGCTGGGCGGATGGATGGTGCAGGAAGGCTACATGTTGCAAACGCAGGCCTTCGCCAACCCGCAGCACGAAATCAAGGCCGCGGTTGAAACCCTCATTGGGACGGAAGCGACGCAAGCGTTTTACGAGGCGTGGCTGCACAACCACGTGCGGGAAGCGGACATCGATTCCTTGCACGCTTGGGGGTTCAATTCTGTCCGGGTCCCCCTGCACTACAACCTCTTCACGCTGCCCATCGAAGAGGAGCCCATGCCTGGGGAACAGACCTGGCTCGACCTTGGGTTTGACCTGACGGACAGCGTGGTGGCGTGGTGCAAGGAACGGTCGATGTACGTGGTGCTCGATTTGCACGCCGCGCCAGGGGGGCAGGGATACGACGCCGCCATTTCAGATTACGATTCGTCCAAGCCGTCCTTGTGGGAGAGTGCCGCCAACCGGAACAAAATGGCGTCCCTCTGGAAGAGGATTGCCGCCCACTACGCCGACGAGCCCTGGGTGGCCGGGTACGACGTGCTCAACGAGCCCAATTGGGATTTGCCTGGAGGTACGGCCCTGCGTGCCCTCTACGAGCAGTGCACCGACAGCATCCGGGAGGTGGACAGTCAGCATTTGCTGTTTTTTGAAGGCAATTGGTTCGCCAACGACTTCACGGGCCTCACCCCACCATGGGACAGCAACATGGCCTACTCTCCCCACAAGTACTGGAGCAACAACGACGTGGCGACCCTGGACTTCGCCTTGGCGTTGAGGGACACACACCAAGTGCCGCTGTATTTGGGAGAAGCCGGGGAGAACTCCAACGTGTGGTTCCGAGATGCCGTGCGCTTGTTGGAAGATTTGGGCATCGGTTGGGCATGGTGGCCTTTGAAAAAGGTGGAGAGCATTTCCGCGCCCATGTCCATCGAAAAGACCGCAGGATACCAAGCACTCCTGGACCACTGGGAAGGCAACGCCCCTGCGCCGGAAGCGGCGTTCGCCCTAGCCGTGCTGATGGATTTGACGGACAAACTGAAGGCCGAACATTGCCTCGTGCAGCCGGACGTGGTGGACGCGCTGATGCGTCAGCCACACACAGATGCCACTCTGCCATTCCCAGGGACGGCAACCCTCCCCGGAACGGTGTTCGCGCCTGATTACGATTTGGGACGTGCTGGGATGGCCTACCTGGACGAGGTGGACGCCACGTACCACGTCAGCAACGGGTCCTTCACCGCATGGAACAACGGCTGGACGGGCCGCAACGACGGGGTGGACATCGAATCGTGCTCTGGGGACTTTCCCCACAACGGCCGCGCCGTGGGCTGGACCCAAACGGACGAATGGATGAAGTACACCGTCGACGTGGCGTTTTCCGGGATCTACGACTTCCACATTTGGGTGGCGTCGAACTCNGGCGATGGCGCCCTNCGNNTTGAAGTGAANGGCCTCGACGTTTCTGGGGACGTGNACGTCCCCAACACGGGTGGCTGGGACTCTTGGACAAGCCTCATCGTGGAAGATGTTGTCCTGTTTCAGGGGACGCAAGAACTCGTGCTTCACACCGTGAGNGCCGGGCACAACGTNGCCAGCATGGACGTGCAGTGGACNGGCGAGGCCCCNCCCAACCTCCAGTTCATTCCGGGTGTGATTCAAGCGGANGCNTANCTNGANCAGTTGGGCACAGGGTTGGAGGCCACCACCGACGAAGGGGGAGGCCAAAACGTGGGGTACCTCGATCCAGGGGATTACCTCGGATACCANGTNGAGGTGGAGTCTGCCGGACCCCATGTCGTGTCGTTCCGGACGGCNTCTGAATCGACCGACGGCCGGGTNTCCATGCANCTTGTGGACAGCGAGGGAAACATCCACGCGTTGGGGGAATTTGAGTTCGCCGCCACGGGCGGATGGCAGGTCTGGGGCACGGCCGAATTTNACGTNGACCTCCCAGTCCAAGGGGTCGGGTTGCTTCAGCTCTCGGTCCTGGACGCCCCGTTCAATTTGAATTGGTTGGCGTTCGAGCGTGTGGTGGAAGGGTGCACTTACCCTTGGGCTTGCAACTTCGACCCCCTCGCCAACNGGGACGACGGCAGCTGCGACTTGGANGAATGTGCCGGGTGCACCTACGCCCAAGCCCTCAATTTTTCATCCTCCGCCCAACTTGACGACGGAAGCTGTGTGTTCGNAGAAAACGCTTGTCCNGAAGACATTGACGGCGACTCTGCCGTCACCACCTCCGATTTGCTGGCCCTGTTGGCGGCCTTCGGAGATGGGTGCGCCCCTTGATTGAACGTGTCNCCTACTTTTAAGCCCATGAGTTGGACCTTCCGTTTCCATGTGTGGTTGTGTGTGGCCGCGGGGTTGGCCATGGGGTCGTTGGAGGGTTCTGCCCAACTGGTGGTGTCGGAAGCCAGCGCGGGCGGCGGAGATTGGGTTGAGGTTCGAAACGACGGGNCNGACGCGGTGAATTTGGACGGCCACCAACTCTTGGACAACCTGGANGACGAAGACGGGGTGGGCGTTTGGACCNGTGGTCCTCGGCGGCGGCGAGCGACTTGTGGTGCTGGCCAACGGCGAAGACCAACCTGTTTGGGGAGGCAGCTGGGAGTTCCCAGTGGTTGACTCCGACGTGTTCAGCTACACGATGAGCACCAACAACCCCGACGCCTCCTGGAAAGACCTGGGGTTTGACGACGGCAGCTGGATGTCCGGACCCGGGGGAATTGGGTACGGGGATGGAGATGATGCGACGGTGGTCCCTAACGACGGCACGTTGTACCTCCGGATTGGGTTTGAGGTGGAAACGCCCGAGGATTGGGCAGAAATGGGGTGGGCCATNGACTACGACGACGGCTACATCGCNTACCTCAACGGGGAGGAAATTCAGCGCTCGCCCAACCTCNTGGGCTCCGCAGGAAATGCNTGGGACTACACGGACGGCTATTTGGAGGCGGTGCTGTTCAACGGCGGCATCCCCGACATGGTCACTTGGGACATGAATGGCCCTGGGTCGCCGCAACTGGTGACAGGGCAGAACGTCCTGGCCATCCAGGTCCACAACGCCAATGCGACGTCGTCCGACCTGACCGCNCGGCCNTTCCTCGGTTTGCGCAAAGCATGGGGCGCACCACCCACCTACAACACACCCCCGACGTGGTGGCCGCAAGCTGAAAACGACAACCTGCAAGCGACGTTTCAATTGAGCCCNGGAGAGCACGCNGTGTTGCGCGATCCCGACGGGCAGCTCCTCGACGCGTTGATCCTGCACCCNGACCTTCCCGACGCCTTTTCTGTGGGCAGGCCGGAGGGCTCCAGCACGGAGTGGTGCATCTTCGACCCACCCACCCCAGGAGAACCCAACGCCGACGCGCCCTGCTACTCNGGCATCCTTCCCAGCCCGCAACTCACTGTGCCTTCTGGGTTTTACGACAACGCCCAAATCGTCCAGCTGGCCTCGGCCATCCCCAACGCCCAAGTGCGGTACTCGTTGGACGGATCCGTGCCTGGCCCCACGTCCCCCACATTCCCGGACGATGGGTTGACCGCCTACACCACCACGGTCCTGAGCGTGAAGGCGTTCTCCGATTTCAACAACATGCTTCCCAGCGGAACGCAGGACGAGAGCTATTTCATCGACGCGTTGGACCACGAGTTGCCTGTCATCTCGGTGTTGATTGCGCCGGACGACCTGTTCGATTGGAACGACGGGATGTACGAATTGGGCCCCAACGCGTCGGACGACTACCCCTTCTTCGGGGCCAACTTTTGGCAACCGTGGTCTCGCCACGCACGGATGCAAGGGTTCGACGCCCTGGGCTCCNTGGCCGCACGTGAAGAATTGGACTTGGAAATCCATGGCGGCTGGTCCCGCGCAGAACCTCAGAAATCCTTCCGCTTTGATTTCAAAGGGGTGCACACCGGGGACTTGGATTGGGCCTTGTTCCCTGAAAAACCGTGGCTGACGCAACTCAACAACATCAACGTCCGCAACGGNGGNCAGCANGTGTGGGCCACNAAAATCCAAGACGCNCTCATNAGCGATGTGGCGGCCCAAACGCACGCCCATTCGTCTGCATGGCAACCNGTCGAATTGTACCTAAANGGGGACTACTGGGGGTTGTACGGCGCAAGGGAAAAATCGGACGAGCACTACGTGGCTGCACATTTTGGGACCGATCCGGAGGAAGTCACCTTGCTCAACCCCCTGGGCGCCTTGGCGGGAGACGCCTCCGAATTCACGTCTGCGTGCAATTCCTTGCTGGCCGCTTCCCCTTCCAGCCCGGCTTTCTACAACGCCTTCGCGGAGACGTTCGATGCGGAGAGCTACATGGACTACTTCATCCTCCANACTTTCTTCCAAAACATGGACTGGATGGGCATCGCTTGGGGGCTGAACAACACCAAGGTCTTCAAGGCCTCGCCCGCGCACACTTGGCGGTACATCTTGTACGACACGGACGCGTGCCTGGGGCACTTTGGCCAGTCGGTTTGGGAGAACTACCTCGAGTACGCACGCAACCCGAGTTCTCCTTCTGTGCACAGCAACCTCTTTGACCACGTGCTGGACAATCCGACCTTCCGACACCGGTTCGTGAACCGGTACGCCGATTTGGTCAACACCCTGTTGCAGTCGGAGGCGTTCATCGCGCGCATGGGGGCCATGACGGGCCAAATTGAAGGAACCATGCCCCAGCACATCGCGCGCTGGGGNGCNCCTGCGGGGATGGACGCATGGGACAACGCCCTGAACAACATGATGATGAGGGAGTCCGAGCGGGTCACCACCTCCCGCATCCATTTGATTGAAAGCTTCAACCTGCCGTTCCAACGCACCGTGACGTTGAACGCCACACCCAACTGGGCCGGAGACATCCGCGTCAACACCATCGTGCCGGGTCCCTACCCCTGGGACGGGGTGTACTTCAATTCCTGCCCCATTGAAATGGAGGCGATTGCCGACCCTGGCTACATGTTCACCCACTGGAGCGACAACGACCATTCGGAGGATGGGCAGTTCAACCCCCTCGACCAAACCATCGAAGTCGACGTGTCGTCCAACGACACCTTCTGGGCCCATTTCTCGCCTTGCCCGACGGACGCCACCGTGAGCGTGCTGAATGCCGGTGAGTGGCTGGGGGTGGAGACTGAAAACATCCCAGGGTTTGATTCGGTGTCGTGGCACCTGGACGGCGCCTACCTCGGCACCACCCCCCACATTTGGTTCCACGAATCCACCGGGGAGTACAGTGCGGTGGTTCACTTCGACGGGTGTGCCGTCGACTCCGAGGGGTTGTTGGTCCTGGACGTCGGAGAACCCAGCCACGCCTTGGAACTGTCTTGCCACCCCAACCCTGTGTCCACAGAAGTTTGGATGAACTCCCCCCACGGCGACGTGCACATCCACAACGCGCTGGGGGAATGTGTCCACCAGTTGCCACGCGGTCAATCCGTCGTTCCCACGGCCGACTGGCCCGCAGGGACGTACACGGCGACTAGCGGCCGGTCCAGGGTTTCGTTTGTGGTCGTGCACTGATGTGTCTTGGACACAGTTTGGGCTGAAAAATGTGCAGTTCCTTGTGTTGGCGCCCATTTGGAGGGTTCTCAAAAAAGTGTAACTTCCACGCGTCCTGCAGGAGGTTGGAATGAGCAACGTCCTGCCCAGGACCACGAACCAAACACCTTATGATTCAATTCTTGCCCCACCTTCGGCAAGCGCCTTGCATCGCGCTTCTCGGAGTGCTGCTGTTCCATGCGAGCACCAGCTTTGCCCAAAGCACCGCCATCACCGGCACGGTGTACGACGCCAGCACCAAAGAAGCGTTGATCGGCGCCACCATCCTTCAAAAAGGCACCACCACAGGCACCAGCTCCAACGCAGACGGCACGTTCCTTCTGCAGGTGAGTGAGCTTCCTGTGGACATCACCGTGAGCTACATCGGGTACGAGACCCAAGCCCTTTCTCTGGTCAACAACCAACCCTTGGAGGTGTACCTCAAGGTGGACGCCGAATTGGTCGGTGAAGTGGTTGTGGTGGGATACGGACGCCAGAAGAAGCGTGTGTCCACCGGCTCGATTGCCAAAATCACGGCCAAGGACATCGAGGGCATTCCCGTGCCCGACGCCATCTCCACCCTCGAAGGCCAAACCTCAGGGTTGCTCGTGAATGAATCTTCAGGGCAGCCCGGCGCAGGCAAATCCATCCTCATCCGCGGCATCAGCACCAACGGAGACAACACCCCTTTGTTTGTGGTGGACGGATTGCAGGTGGGGAACATCGACAACCTGAACCCCAGCGACATCGAGTCCATCGACGTGCTGAAGGACGCGGCCTCCAGTGCCATTTACGGCGCGCGTGCGGCCAACGGCGTCGTCATCATCACCACCAAGAGTGGAAGTTCATCCGACGAAGGTGTGGTCACTTACTCCACGAGCTACCTGAACTCCCGTCCATGGCGCTTGCCTGAGATGCTCAATGCCGAGGATTACGTCACCCTGATTCGAGAGAAGTACGCGAACAGCAACCAAACCGCCGCGCTTGACCAGCTGCAATTCCCAGGCGCAGGCGATGAGCTCGGCGCGAACACCAACTGGATGGATGAAATCTTCAACCCAGCCACGATGGTCAACCACCGAATCACCGCGTCCACGAAGAACTCGTTCCTGTCCATCGACTACTGGGACCAAAACGGGGTCATCGGCGGGGGGAAATCCAACTACACGCGCTACGCCGTGCGTTACAACTCGTCCAAGAAGTACAAGGACTTCCTGTCCATCGGGCAAAACCTGTACATCAACCGGACCGACAACAACAACATAGGTACCAACAGCGCCTTTGGCGGCGCCCAAGCCGACGCATTCGCCTACGATCCGTTGACCCCGGTGTACGACGAAGAAGCGCAATACGGCTTTGCGCAATCGCCCTGGGTCCAGAAGGAATACATCAACCCGTTGAGCCGCCTTTGGTTGATCAACGGCGACGGCAAGTCGGACCAAATCTTGGGGAACATCTTCCTCGAGGCCGAACTCATGGACGGCTTGACCCTGAAAACCGACTTCGGTTACGACCTGAACTGGTGGGACTACCGAAGCTTCACCCCCACCTACGAATTCCACCCTGCCGCCCAGAACTTGAGCAACGATGTCTCCCAAGGGTCGGGCAACTTCCAAGGATTCCAGTGGGAAAATACGGCCAACTACTCCCGCCAATTCAAGGAGAAGCACAACTTTGATTTCTTGGCGGGCACGTCCTTCCGGACCAACCAGTTCCGTCAGGTGGGCGGCACCACGTCCAACATCCCGTTGACGGCCCAGTTCAACCCCAACTTCCAATACTTGGATGCCGGGCAAGACACGCTTGATTTGACGTGGGGTGGCCCCAGCGTGGACTACGCGTTGATCAGCACCTTCGGTCGCTTGCTGTACAACTACGACGAGAAATACCTCTTCTCAGCCACAATCCGCCGCGACGGCTCGAGCAACTTCGGCCCGGGCAACCAATTCGGCGTCTTCCCGTCGGCTTCCGTCGGCTGGGTCGCCTCGAAGGAGGGCTTCATGGAAACAGCAGAAGCCATTTCGTTCCTCAAGCTTCGCGCCTCTTGGGGCATCAACGGCTCGGACCGCATCGCCCCACTCAGCTACGTGGCCCGCATCGAAAACGTCTTCAGCTACGCGTTTGGCACAGAGAACCAAATCTTGAACCAGGGCTCTGCCCTCGCCACCCCACCCAACCCCAACGTGAAGTGGGAAGAAAGCGAGCAAATTGACCTCGGTGTGGAACTCGGCTTGTTCAAGGACAAGTTGACCATCGAAGCCGACGTCTACCAACGCACCACGAAGGACTTGCTGATGACCCAGGTCATCCCAGGGTACATTGGTTCCACCAACAACCCCACGTCCAACCTTGGTGAAATTCGCAACCGCGGGGTGGACTTGTCCATCACCCACCGCACTGGTAAAGGCGACTGGAAGCTCAGCAACACCCTGAACTACACCCACTTCAGAAACCTCGTCATCGATGTGGCCGGTGAAACCGGATTCCTGAATGGGTGGGGTTGGCCGGTGCGCAACACCGCCATCACACGGATGACCGAAGGCTACGCGGTGGGACACTTTGTCGGCTACGAAGCGGACGGCATATTCCAGAACGAAGCGGACATCTTCTCTCACATCAACGCCGCAGGCGATTTGCTTCAGCCCAATGCGTCGCCTGGGGACATTCGGTTCTTGGACTCGAACGGCGACGGCGTCATCAACTCCGACGACATCACGGACATCGGCAACCCTTGGCCCACGCACATCCTGGGCCTGAGCAGCAACTTCACGTACAAGAATTTCTACGTCAACACCATTTTCAGCACCCAACTCGGTCACGACATCTACCGGACCTACGAACGGACGGACGTGCCCTACTCCAACTACCAATCGTTCTGGATGGACCGTTGGACACCTGACAACCCCAGTTCTGAACTGCCTCGCTTGACCGCGTTGGACCCCAACAACAACCAGCGTCCCTCGAGCTTCTACGTCGAGAAAGGCAACTTCTTGCGGTTGCGGAACCTGCAAATCGGCTGGAACCTGCCTAAAGATCTTTGCGCCAAGGCGAAGATGACCGACGTCAAAGTGTACCTGACCGGCAACAACCTGTTCACCGTGACGAACTACCGCGGGTTTGATCCAGACATCGGCACCAGCGGATGGATTTTGGACACCGGCATCGACAAAGGCTTTTATCCCAACAACCGCTCCTTCGGCGCGGGCATCAACGTTTCATTCTAACGCCAACTGCCATGAAGAACACCATTCAATTCACGTTGCTTTTGGCCCTCATGAGTGTGGCCGCGATGTCATGCAACAAGGACCGCCTTCAGGTTGACCCCGTCAACGAATACCTGTCGAGCAACTACTACCAAAACGAAGAACAAGTGTCGGCCGCCCTCATCGGCGCGTACGACCCCATCGGATGGACCATGGCCTACGGGCAGTGGATTTCCTCGGTGA
>PBWG01000092.1 GCA_002729115.1 Crocinitomicaceae bacterium
AGCGCTGAAGCCCCATCATGGCGTCGATGTTGGTGGGCTTTTTCATCACCGCGGTGTAGTACAAGTTGGCCGCTTGGGGCATCATGCCGGCGGCTTCCATTTTGGCCGCACGCTTGACAAAGGCTTTGGATCCGTTGCAGCTTGGCAGGGTCAACGACAGCATGGAGAATGCCAAGGCAAAAACGAAAGAGGAGGAACGGCGCAAAGTCATGGGGTTCATTTTATCTGGCCTCGAAGGTAGGCATTCCCTGAGGGAGCTGGGCCAGGTCCATCGCACCCGCATTACCTTTCAGGCATGGATGAACAGAAGGTGATTTTGGTCCTCGGCGCAGGGCGAAGCAGCTCCTCGTTGATCGCCCATTTGTTGGGCCAATCCGAGGGCGAGGGGTGGGAGATTCACGTGGGCGATTTGGATTTGGCGGCGGCGCAATCCAAGGTTCAAGGTCACCCCAACGGGCGTGCCTTTCAGATGTCGTCGTCAGACGCCACGGACCGTGACGCCCGCATCGCGTCGGCGGATTTGGTCATCAGCATGCTTCCTGCGTTCATGCATCCGGAGGTGGCAAGTGTCGCCATCGAGGCGGGGGTGCACGTGTTGACGCCAAGCTACGTGTCCGAAGGCATGCAAGCTTTGGACGCCCGGGCGAAGGAAAAAGGGGTGCTGGTGTTGAATGAGATGGGGCTGGACCCTGGCATCGACCACATGAGCGCGATGCAAGTCATCGACGAGATCCGGGAAGCGGGCGGGACCATGGTGTCCTTCGCGTCCTACTGTGGCGGACTCGTGGCGCCTGCTTCTGACGACAACCCTTGGCATTACAAGCTCAGCTGGAACCCGCGCAACGTGGTGCTGGCGGGGCAGGGCGGGGCAGCCACGTTCCTGGACCGTGGTCGGGTGCGCGTGGTGCCGCCTCACAAGGCCTTTCAGGCGCTGACGCCCGTGGAAGTGGGAGGTCGTCGTTACGACGGATACCCCAACCGAGACTCGCTGGGCTACCAAGAATTGTATGGCCTGCAGGGCATCCAGTCCCTGGTTCGGGGCACGCTCCGTGGGGAGGGGTACTGCCAAGCCTGGGACGTGCTTGTGCAACTGGGCATGGTTCGCGACGACGTCCGCTTGAGGTGGCCTGCAGGCACGACCTGGGCCGGCTGGACGCGGACGTTCTTGCCTGCCCACTTGGACGCTGTGGCGGACGTGCGCGAGGCTGTGGCCCGCGCGACCGGGGCGGCAGACGAGACGTTGGACAAGATGGCGTGGCTGGGCTTGTTCGACGACCACATAGGGCCAGAAGGCCTCGAGGGAACCCCAGCCCAAATCGTCGAAGCCCTGGTCACCGTCAAATGGGTCTTGGGTGCCGACGACCGGGACATGATCGTGATGTGGCACAAATTCGAGTACGACCTCTACGGCGAGCGCAAGGCCAAAACATCGAGCCTGTCTCTGGAGGGCAAAGACAGCACATTCACTGCCATGAGCGACACGGTGGGCTTGCCCATGGCGTTGGCGGTGAAGCCGATGCTTGAAGGCGCCTTCGGCACCACCGGCGTGGACGTTCCCATGTCCAGAACGTACTACGAGCCGCTGCTCGCCGGACTGGCAGAGCTGGGCATTGTGTTTGAAGAACGCGAAATCGAGGCCTGAGATGTGGGCGTGGGTTTGGCCGTGGTGTTGGGCTTGCGTGACCTGTTCGGGCGCGCCGGAATGGCCCGCGCAGGGTCAAGTCCACGAGGCTTGGGTGCGTGAAGCCATCGCTTGGCGCATGCAGGTGGGGTTGGAAGCTTGTCCTGATGTGGTTCCTGCGCTGGACGCGTGGACCCTCGAGTGGTTGAGCCAATCTGAGGAGGTTCACGTCGACGTGAAGACGGCGGACTGGCCGTTCCTTGCCTACGCCCCTGAATTGCAGACGGTCTTGGTGCAGCGTCTGGCGTTGGTCAAATTGACGAACTCCCCATCACGCCAAGTGGACGTGGTGAAAGACGTGCGGCGTGTGGCCAAGCGAAGCGAGGGGCTCTGGAATGCGGCGCTGGGGCGTGCGTTTGACGGCGCAGAGGGCCTGGCGAGACGGCGCGACCAGACGCAACAAAAGGAGGACTGAGCCTCCTTTTGGGGTCCCGTGGCGGGCGGTCAGCCCGCCGGTCCATCCGGGAAAGTTGTTCAATGTCGTCGTTGGATTGAACGTGGCTCCCGCCTGAATGGTTGCGATGGGGAGAGGTATTTTTGAACCATGCGCAGTTTCGACATCCCCGACTTTTACCGGAGCCCCATCATTTCTCGGGTCAAAGCACGTCGCAAAGCGCTGGATCCCCGCAAACAAGACTTCACGCCAAGCGTGCTGGACTTTGGGTCGGTGCGGATTCAATTGGCGCGTCACTTTGGGTTCTGCTTTGGGGTGGAGAACGCGATCGAGATCAGCTACAAGGCCATCGCGGAGAACCCTGGCAAGCGGATTTTCTTGTTGAGCCAAATGATCCACAACCCTGAGGTGAACGCCGATTTGCAGAGCCGCGGGGTCCAATTCTTGCAGGACACCTTGGGCAAGTCTTTGGTGCCGTTGGAGACCCTGACGCCAGAAGACGTGGTGATTGTGCCAGCCTTCGGGACCACCACCGAGTTGGAGGCGAAGCTCACCGACCTCGGGGTGGACGTGCAGAAGTACAACACGACTTGTCCCTTTGTGGAGAAGGTCTGGAAGCGGTCGGCGCAGCTTGGCGGCAAAGACTACACGGTGGTCATCCATGGCAAGCCTCAGCACGAGGAAACCCGCGCCACCTTTTCCCACGCCGCGGAGACGGGGCACGCTTTGGTCGTCAAAGACGGCGCCGAGGCCGAGTGGCTGGCCCAGTGGATGGAGGCGGGGCGGGTCGATGTGGCGGGGTTTTGGGCCAAGTTCGAGGGCCGAACCACGCCCGACTTCAAGCCTGAAGAGCACCTGCGCCGCGTGGGGGTCGTGAACCAAACCACCATGCTGGCGTCCGACACCCAGGCCATCGCGGACCGCATCAAGGTGGCCGTGGACGCCGACCAAGAGGGCGAATTCGCGAACACCCGAGACACCTTGTGCTACGCCACCAACGACAACCAAAGCGCCACCCGCGGTGCGCTGTTGGCGGGAGGGGCGGATTTGGCCTTGGTGGTGGGCGGATACAACAGCTCCAACACCTCGCATTTGGTGGAGTTGTGCGAAGAAACGCTGACGACTTTCTTCGTGCGCAACGAGCTCGAATGGAAGGAAGACGGTGTTCACCACTTCAACATCCACGACGGGTCGATCCAAGTCACGGCCGACCCGTTCCCAGAACAGGGTGCGGCGGACGAGGTGCCCACCGTGTTGATCACCTCAGGCGCGTCTTGTCCTGACGCGAGCGTAGAGCGTGTCTTGCGCCGCGTTTTGGACCACTACGGTGGAAGGGATGTGGATGCGGTGTTGACGGAATTTGAGCTTTCCCAGGCCTGAGACCCCGTACCTTCGAGAGGATGAAAGCGCCCAAACTTCGAGGCCCTTTTCGGAACGTGAGGACCGAACCCCGATCGTTCAAATTCAAGTCCCGTCACCTGCCGGAAGCGCGCCCAGAATGGGAGGAACGCAAGCGGCGTGTGGAAGAGGACGTGTTCGGCGCGTCCCAAGACGCCCCACGTCCGATTCGGTTTAGACAAGGCGGCAAGTCTTCTGAAGGCCGTGCTGCCAGGCGGGCCGCTTCGGTTCGGGCCAGCCGCATGGCCGCCCTGCGGGCCGCAGGGGTGGCGTTGGTGCTGGTGTATTTGACTTACCGGGCCATCCTTTGGATTGAATCCCAAGACTACGGCGGGTTCCTGCAATTCATGAAAGCCAACGGATGAGCCAAACGATTCACATCCTGCCGGACCACGTGGCCAACCAAATTGCCGCCGGGGAAGTCATCCAGCGGCCCGCTTCGGTGGTCAAGGAGTTGATGGAAAACGCCGTGGACGCCGGTGCCACCTCGGTCGAGGTGCACGTGCTGGATGCGGGACGGACGTCCATTCAGGTCGTGGACAACGGGTCCGGCATGTCGGCCGAGGATGCGCGGCTGTGCTTCGTGCGGCACGCCACCAGCAAGCTGTCCACGGCGGACGACCTGTTCAACTTGGCCACCAAGGGCTTTCGTGGAGAAGCGCTGGCCTCGATTGCGGCCATCTCGCACGTGGAGGTCACCACCTGCCAGGAAGCCGCGGAGGTGGGGGTGAAGTTGACGTGCCACGGGTCCGAGGTGACCGGCGAAGAGCCCAAGGCACGCGCTGTGGGCACCACCTTCCACGTGAAGAACCTGTTTTACAACGTGCCCGCCCGTCGGAATTTCTTGAAGTCCGACGCCGTGGAGTTGCGCCATGTGGTGGACGAATTTCAGCGTGTGGCCTTCGCCCATCCGGGGCTTTCGTTCTCGCTGACCCACCAGGGGAACAACCTGTTTTCCCTGAAGCCCGGGACGTTGCGTCAACGGGTGGTGGGCATTTTGGGCCCGAAACACGACGAGCGCCTCGTGCCTGTCCAAGAAGACACCGACGTCGTCAAGGTGGAGGGGTTTGTGGGCAAGCCAGATTCGGCCCGACGCACGCGTGGCGAGCAGTTCTTGTTCGTCAACGGCCGCTTTGTCAAGCACGGGCTGTTGCACCGCGCCATTGTTCGCTCTTATGAGGAGCTCATCGCCGAAGGCAGCCACCCGCTNTACGCCCTGTACCTCACGGTGGACCCTGCCCGGCTCGACGTGAACATCCACCCGACGAAAATCGAAGTCAAATTCGACGAGGAGCAGCCCATCCTGGCGATCCTCAANTCGGCCGTCAAGCGCGGGCTCGGGGCCCACAACGTGGCGCCGACGCTGGACTTCGACGCCGAGACGGGACTTCAGATTTCNGACCTGAAGCCCGGCACCACCGTGTCAGAGCCCNGCNTTCAGGTCAACCCGGATTACAACCCCTTCCGCGCCCCGACCCTCGGCCAGGCCCATGGCGGCTGGTCGACNGGCTCCATGAAACCNGCCCGNCCCTCCGCGGACGGCTGGAAGGAGTTGTACCANATCATGGACACCCCTGANNCCCAGGNGCAAGAGCCTGAGGCCCCTNNGGAGCTCGNCATGTCNTCCCAAGATTCGGGGTTGGAGGTGTTGCAATGGCAGGGGACGCACTTGATGGTNCCGACGGCGGAGGGCTTGTGTGTGGTCCACATTCGCAGGGCGCACATGCGCGTGCTGTTCGAGCGCTACCTCGGCCAAGAGTCCTCAGCCACCGTGAGCCAAACCCTCTTGGTTCCCGAGGAGATCACCTTGAGCCAAGCGGAAGTGATGGCGCTCCTGGAGGTGGACGCCGACCTGAAGCGCATGGGCCTGGACCTTCGTCAGGTGGACGCCGAGACGGTGGCCGTTCACGCGGCGCCCTCGGATTTGGCCAGCAACCTGCGCGAGGCGATTGACGGCATCTTGGAATCGTACCACGATGGGCAATGGGAAGGGGAGGAGGACCGTCGCGTGCTCTGGGCCAAACAATGGGCCAAGCGCACGGCCATGTCGGGCCAAGCAGCCTTGCCGTTGGAGGCCCGGCGCAACTTGGTGCAGGCTTTGTGGGCCTGCGACACGCCCTCGGTGGATCCCATGGGGCGCGTGACTCAGGCGATCTGGTCTGGGTCGGACATTCAAAACCTGTTCAACTGATGCTTCCAAACACCCCTCAAGTCGTCAAGAACCTGATCATCCTCAACGTGCTGATGTACTTCGGCTCGGGGTTGCTTGGGGACGCAGCGGTGCCGTTGCTGGCCGGGACGTACCCCGGTTCGCCCTTTTTCCAGCCCTGGCAATTGGTGACCCACATGTTCATGCACGGGGACCTCGGGCACATCTTCTTCAACATGTTCGCGTTGTACATGTTTGGCTCTCAACTGGAGCGCGTGTGGGGGCCGCAACGGTTCTTGACCTACTACATGGCCTGCGGGCTTGGGGCGTTCGTGCTCCACGAGTTGGTGATCGGGCTGCAGTTCTACGCCGAGTTTGGCACCTTCTTCCCGGCGGCAGAGCCGTTGATTTCGTCCGAGGCGAGCCCGTTGATGCGAACGCGGGTCTTGGAGTCGGTGTTTGGACGTGTGGTGGGGGCGAGCGGCGCGGTGTTTGGCTTGTTGCTGGGTTTCGGCATGCTCTTTCCCAACACCCGACTGATGCTGCTCTTCCCGCCCATCCCCATCAAGGCGAAGTACTTTGTCTTGGGCTACGGCGCGATTGAGTTGATGCTCGCCTTGCAAAACAGCCCGGGCGACAACGTGGCGCACTTTGCCCACCTTGGAGGCATGGTGTTTGGGTATTTCTTGCTGAAGCGTTGGCAGCAGGACCGCGGACATTTCTATTGAGCCATGTTTGAACAGATCAAAGGGATTTTGGCGGCGAGCAGCATGCTGCGGCGCTTGGTCATGGTGAATGGCTTCGTCCTCCTCCTTGTGGTCACGCTGGGGGCCATGGACCGGTTGACGGGTGGGAGCGTTTCGGTGGTGTGGCCTTCGGACGGCGCTTGGTTGCTGGCGACCTCTTGGAAGTTGGAGGTGCTGGCTTCACGGCCTTGGAGTGTGGTCACCCACATGTTCACCCACCAGGGGGTTTGGCACTTTGCCATGAACATGTTGCTGCTGACGTGGATGGGGCGGCTGTACCTCGCGGAAGTGGGGTCGCGCAGGTTGTTGAGCACCTACCTGGCCGGCGGGCTGGTGGGCTTCTTGGCCTACTTCGTGCTCACCAACGGGTTCAAACCCCTGCAAGGGGAAAGCACCTTCGCCCTCGGGGCGTCGGCGTCGGTGATGGCCGTGTTTGGCGCGGCCGCCACCTTGCGCCCTGAATCCAGGTTCAACCTGATTCTGTTTGGTCCAGTCGCACTGAAGCACCTCTTCTGGGGGTACGTGGTGCTGGATTACTTCGGGCTGAGCCAAGGCGCCAATCCCGGAGGAAATGTGGCCCACCTGGGAGGGGCGTTGTTTGGGGTGTTGCTTGTGAAGCAGGACATGAAAGGGGTCAACCTGGTGGGGTGGCTGGAATGGGTACTGGACGCAATGATGTCAGGCAGCATTCAAGTGCCGCGTCGCAAGCGCAACCAATTCCGTGCGTCAACCTCCAACCGATGGAAGGCCCAAGAGCGCGCCGAATCGCGTGCGCCGATGTCGGACGACGAATTCAACGCGGACAAGGCAGATCGCCAAGCGCGCTTGGACGCGATTTTGGACAAAATTTCCAAGCACGGCTACGACCATTTGTCCGCCGAAGACAAGCGGTTCTTGTTTGAGCAAAGTCAGCGCTGACCATGGCGA
>PBWG01000093.1 GCA_002729115.1 Crocinitomicaceae bacterium
TTGTGCTCCTTCTTCAAATCTGCAACGAAAATCTCTGGCAGCATCGCGCCCCCAAACCGCTCCGTCAACGAGACCCGGTTGAGGCGGCCTTGGTCCACCAGCCACTGCGTTTCCACGGCTGGGGTCGCCGACCCGAGCACGGTGGGCACATTGTTCTTGGCGGCCAACCACAAGGCCACGTCGCGGGCGTGGTAGCGGGGGGCGGGGTCGTGTTGCTTGAAACTGGGTTCGTGTTCTTCGTCGACCACGATCAGCCCCAGTTTGGGCAAGGGCAACAGCACGGCACTCCGGGCGCCCACAATGAGCTGGCCCTGTTTCGGCGCCATGACCTGCATCCAGGTGTTGGTCCGCTCTCGGCTGGAGAACCGGCTGTGGTACACCTGCACCACGTCGCCAAAAAACCGCCGCAGGCGCGCAATCAACTGGGTGGTCAAGGCGATTTCCGGCACCAAGAACAACACTTGGTTTCCTGCGGACAACGCCTCGGCAATGAGGTGGGTGTAGATCTCCGTCTTCCCGGAACCTGTGACGCCTTGCAACAACACGGGCGTGCGCGCCACCAACGAACTGTGGACGTCGTTGTAGGCCTTGGTTTGGGCGTCGGACAGGGATGGAAGGCTCGCCGCACCGGGCGCGCTGGGCTGGGCGGGCTCGCGGTCCTCCAGCTGCAGGATGCCGCGCTCCACCCACTTCTTGACGGTGGCGGCGTCGGTGCGGCTGCGCTTTTGGGCTTGAATCTTGGGCAATTCGCCATGCTCGACCACCGTCAGCAACAGACGTTCCATGGCCGCGGCCCGAACCCCGGCCCATGCCAGGGCTTCAGACAACGCCGACTCGGTCACCCCGTCGGCCACCTTGAGCCAAGCGACAGGCTTGGGTTGGGTGTGCTCCTGAAGCTCCTCTTTGGTCAACACGAGGCCCCGCTGGATCAACGTCTTGATGATGCGTTGGGGGTGGCGTACGTCCAAGAGGTCTGCGCATTCACGCAACGTCATCGCCTCACGCACATGAAGGGCGTCCAAAAGAAGCAGCGCCGTGTCGCTCAACCCCGCTTCCGTCACCTGGTCGGCGTCCGGGTGCACCACGATTTGGGTGGTGCTTTCGAGCTTCATCCCCGCAGGCAGGGCCGCGCCAATCATTTCGCCCAGGGTGCACATGTAATGCGACGCCATCCATGCGAAGAGGTCGCGTTGTGCCACCGTCATGATGGGCGATTCGTCGACCACGGCTTCCACCTCTTTCGCCACGTAGCCCTCTGGGGACCTTTGGTGGCTCTCCCAAACGATGGCCGTCCACTTTTTTCGGCCGAGCGCCACCACCACGCGCGCGCCCACCACCGGCTCTGAACCGTCGTCAAACCACTTGTACGTCAGCGTTTTGGGCAGCGCCAGAGGCACCACCACCTCGACGTATGTGGGGGATGTGTGAGAAGCTGTGGACACGAAGGGGAAAATTAGGACTCACGGCGCGCAAACCTCGCAGGCTTCCGCGTGTTCTTTGAAGCATGGCGACATGCATTTCCCCACTCCAGGTCGGCGACAACGCCCCCGCGTTCTCCGCCCCAGATCAACACGGCAACGTCCGGACATTGGCTGAATTTGCAGGACAAAAGCTGGTCCTGTACTTCTACCCCAAGGACAACACCCCAGGGTGCACCAACCAAGCGTGCAACTTGAACGAGAACTTGGGTGCGCTGAAAGCTGCGGGCTACACCGTCTTGGGGGTCAGCAAGGACCCCGCCAAATCGCACCACAAATTCATCGACAAGTTCGGACTCGGGTTTGACCTGCTCTGCGACGAGGAATTGGGCGTGCACCACGCCTTCGGCGTGTGGGGCCCCAAGAAATTCATGGGCCGCGAATTCGACGGCACCCACCGCACCACGTTTGTGATTGAGGCGGACGGCACCATCGGACGCATCATCGCCAAACCCAAGGTCAAAGCGCACGCGGAAGAAATCCTCCAAACCGAGGCGTGACGCCCGACGTTCATTGATTTCAAGCCGTCGTGGACAAATCGGAGCCCCCTCCGTAAGTCCTTTACGGAGTGACCCGAATACCTTCGCCCCAAACAACAGAACAATGGCAGCCAACAACGACAAATTGAAAGCCCTCCAACTGACCATGGACCGGTTGGACAAGACCTACGGCAAGGGCACCGTGATGAAACTCGGCGCAGAAGCGGTGGAGAAAATTGACGCCATACCCAGCGGCAGCCTCAACCTCGACCTGGCCCTCGGCATAGGCGGGTACCCCAAGGGACGTGTCGTCGAAATTTACGGCCCTGAATCTTCAGGAAAAACCACGCTGGCCATCCACGCCATTGCCGAATGCCAAAAGCAAGGCGGCATTTGCGCCATCGTCGATGCCGAGCACGCCTTCGACAAATTCTACGCCGAGAACTTGGGCGTGGACACCGAGAACCTCCTGATCTCGCAGCCTGACAACGGCGAGCAAGCCCTCGAAATTGCAGACAACCTCATCCGTTCCGGCGCCATCGACCTCATTGTGATCGACTCGGTGGCCGCCCTGACGCCCCGTGCGGAAATTGAAGGGGAAATGTCCGACAGCTCTGTCGGCTTGCAAGCGCGACTCATGTCCAAGGCCTTGCGGAAGCTCACCGGAACCATCAGTAAAACAGGGTGCTGCTGCATCTTCATCAACCAGCTTCGCGAGAAGATTGGGGTGATGTTTGGCAACCCAGAAACCACCACCGGTGGAAACGCGTTGAAGTTTTACTCTTCGGTGCGCATCGACATCCGTCGCTCCACCCAAATCAAGGACGGCGACGCCGTGCAAGGCAACCGCACCAAAGTCAAAATCGTCAAGAACAAGGTGGCTCCCCCCTTCCGCCGCGCTGAATTCGACATCATGTACGGCGAAGGCATTTCCAAGTCTGGCGAAATCATCGACCTCGGCGTGGACCACGGCATCATCAAAAAAAGCGGTTCATGGTTCTCGTATGGCGACACCAAATTGGGTCAAGGCCGGGACGCCGTGAAAGGGTTGATCGAAGACAACCCCGAATTGATGGAAGAATTGGAAGCCAAGATTGTGGAGGCCGTGCGCCCCACCAAGGCTGAAACCACCGAAAAAGAAGCCGCAGAATTGGCATGACTTCGTCGCTGCTTTCTCGATTCAGTCACAACATGCAAAGCGGGGTGTCCTTGGGGCTCCTCGCTTTGGCATTTGTGGGGTGCGGCTCCCCTGACGCGGCAAAAACCGACGACCAGGATGCCGCGAGTCTGGACAGCGCCGCCCATTTCAACGCGTGGATTCTGGAATCTCCGGAAGACGCCAGCAGGTATGTGGACCGCGCCGCCTGGCACCTGCGCCAAGGCCGAATCACCTTGGGCTTGGAAGACCTCAACCTCGCGCTCCAAGCCGACTCCAACCACGCCCCTGCGTGGAGCGCCAAGGCCGACGCGTTGTACTTGACCCAAGCCTTTGAACCGTGCATCGAGCACTTGGAGGCGTGTTTGGAAGTGGCACCTGGCCACATCCCTTGCTTGCTCCGGCGCGCTGAAATGCACATCCACTTGGGCCAGCACCCCGAGGCGTTCGCGAAGTTGAACGACGTGCTCCGTCAAGACGCCTTGAACCACGANGCGTANTGGATGAAAGGCATGATTTACCGCGANCAAGGCAATGCGGCCAACGCCAAAAGTTCCTTCCAAACCGCCGTGGAGGTCAACCCGGACTTCTTCGACGGCTACATCGCGTTGGGTCTGGCCCTCGCTGCGGAAAACGACACCCTGGCCATCGGGTATTACACCACGGCGATGGAGCTCAACCCCAACAGCGTGGAAGCCAAGTACAACCTGGCGTATTTCCTGCAAGAACGCCAGCCAACGTCGCGGCCCTTCTTGCTGCGTGCCATGGGCTTGTATCGTGACATCCTGAAACTCGACAGCCAAAACGCCACGGCCGCCTTCAACCAAGGGTACATCCATTTGGAACACTTTCAGCAGTACGACAGTGCCGTGGTGCATTTCAGCCAAGCCATCGACGCGCTGCCTTATTACCACCAAGCGTTCTACAACCGGGGGTTGGCTTACGAGAGTCTCGACGACTTGACCCAAGCNGAGCTGGACTACCGTGAAGCCCTACGGTACCAACCCGACTTCACTTCAGCCGCGTTGGCCCTCCAACGCGTTCTGGATCGCTGAGCCCCCCGCCAGCATGGACGAGCACGAAAAAGGGCGGCCCATAAGGACCGCCCTTCTTTTCACCCACCACAGGTGATTGTTCTTATTTGACTTTGTCCACNACGGCCTTGAAGGCTTCGGGGTGGTTCATCGCGAGGTCCGCGAGGACCTTGCGGTTGAGCTCGATGCCCGACTTGGACAACTTGCCCATGAATACGCTGTAGGACATTCCGTGCTGACGGGCTCCAGCGTTGATGCGCTGAATCCACAAGCTGCGGAATTGACGCTTGCGGAGTTTCCGTCCGACGTAGGCGTATTGGAGACCTTTTTCGACGGCGTTCTTGGCGACCGTCCAGACGTTTTTGCGGGCACCGTAGTACCCCTTCGCCATTTTGAGGACCTTCTTGCGACGAGCGCGTGAGGCCACGGCATTTTTTGATCTTGGCATTTTTGTGTTCTTGTTTGGNGGTTGGCGTTGGGCAGATGCTCAAACTTGGAGGGCCAAACACCGGGTGAAACAAACCAGTGTCTTCGGTTGGTCGATCAGACCAACAACTGACGCTTGATGTTGGGCACGTCCGCCTTGTCGACGGTGGTNGCGTGCGTGAGGTTGCGCTTNTGCTTNGTGCCNTTCTTGGTCAAGATGTGNCTCTTGAANGCGTGCTTGCGCTTGATTTTGCCAGTTCCNGTCAGCTTGAAACGCTTCTTGGCGCTGGATTTTGTTTTCATCTTCGGCATGGCCTCGGAATTGAGTTGTGGTGGGTTATTTCTTCTTCGGATTAAATATGACAGTCATGCGCTTGCCTTCGAGCTTGGGCATCTGCTCCAAGGCCCCCAAGTCTTCCAGTTCTTGAGCAAACTTCAAGAGGAGGATTTCTCCGCGCTCTTTGAAGACGATCGTCCGGCCCCGAAAGAACACATAGGCTTTCACCTTGGCTCCTTCTTCCAAAAACTTGCGGGCGTGCTTGAGCTTGAACTGGAAGTCATGGTCGTCGGTGTTGGGACCAAAGCGAATCTCCTTGATCGCCACCTTCGACTGGTTGGCCTTGAGCTCTTTCTGTTTCTTCTTCTGCGCGTAGAGGAATTTCCGGTAGTCGATGATGCGACACACGGGCGGATCTGCCTTGGGGCTGATCTCCACCAAATCGAGTTCGAGTTCCTTCGCTTGGGCAAGTGCTGCCGGGGTTTTCACGATGGCCGGCTCGACGTTGTCGCCCACAAGGCGAACGGTGTCGACCGTGATATTNTCGTTGATCCGGTGTGGATCTTCCTTGATGACCCTGCCGCGAAAGCCGGTCCTTCTTCTGCGTATTGCGATGACTGTGGTGTTTAGTTATTCCTCCATGTTGTTCGCCAGCATTTCCGCCACCTCTNCCTGAATTCTCTGGGCGAAGGCTTCGATGCTGACACTTCCCAGGTCCCCTTCACCTTGCTTGCGCACGGAGACAGTTCCTTCGGAAGCCTCGCTTTCNCCAACGATCAGCATGTAAGGCACTTTGTCAAGTTCCGCTTCACGGATTTTCTTGCCGACCTTCTCNGANCGCGCGTCTACGAGGGCGCGAATATCGCTATTTTCCAGCACTTTCGAAAGATTTTCAGCGTATTCGTTGAATCGGTCGCTGATCGGAAGGATGCGTGCCTGCTCCGGAGTGAGCCACAACGGGAACTTTCCGGCGCAGTGCTCGATGAGAATCGCCACGAACCGCTCCATCGATCCGAAGGGCGCCCGGTGGATCATCACAGGACGGTGCTTGCCGTTGTCTGCGCCCGTGTACTCCAACTCAAACCGCTCAGGCAAGTTGTAGTCAATTTGGACGGTGCCCAGCTGCCAACGGCGGCCAATGGCGTCGCGCACCATGAAATCGAGCTTGGGTCCGTAGAACGCCGCTTCGCCCAATTCCACCACGGTTTCAAGTCCCTTTTCCTCTGCCACTTCTTGGATGGCGCGCTCGGCCTTGTCCCAGTTTTCCTTCTCGCCGATGTACTTCTCCGGCTTGTTGGGGT
>PBWG01000094.1 GCA_002729115.1 Crocinitomicaceae bacterium
CCCACGGTGGTGAGCATTTACATCTACCTCCAACCGTTGTTGGTCGGCACCATGGTGTGGCTCGCTGCACGCTTGGGCGGGGCGGATTACATGGCGGACATGGGGTGGCTTCAGGCGGGGTGTGCCGCGGTCATCGCCACGGGCGTGTGGCTCGTCAGCGTGCCGCCGAGAAGGAGGGGCGCGGCCTGAAGTCGGTTGGCGTACCTTGGAGGCATGGCCATTCGGAAACCATTCAATTTGACCTCGTGGATTGAAGAGAACCGCGAGTTGTTGAAGCCCCCCGTGGGGAACAAGAACCTCTACGTGGAAAGTGGCGATTACATCGTCATGATTGTGGCCGGCCCCAACGCCCGCAAGGATTACCACTACAACGAGACGGAGGAGTTATTCTACCAATTGGAAGGCCAAATCACCGTCCGCATCCAAGAAGATGGCCAAGCCGTGGACATGAAACTCGGCCCGGGCGACATGTATTTGCACCCGGCAGGCGTGCCCCACAGCCCGATGCGGGAGGCGGGGTCGCTTGGGCTGGTGATTGAACGCAAGCGAAAGGGCACCCCCATGAGGGACGGCTTGATGTGGTTTTGCGACGAATGCAACCACAAACTGCACGACACCTACTTCGAGCTCACCAACATTGAAAAGGACTTTCTCCCGCGCTTCCGGGAGTTCTACGGCAGCGAGGCCCTGCGCACGTGCGACGCTTGTGGCCACGTGATGGAGACCGACCCACGCTTTGTCGACTGAAAGCGGTGTGCGTTTTCCTGCAACCTGGGCTTCGTTCCCGGCGTTTTCCCCCCAAACCTGATGACATGACTTTGCGATCTCGTACCCTGGCCTTGTGGGCCACCCTGATGTGGGCCGCCGCGGCGTGGGCCCAGCCCGTGTGCGCCCCCCTTTGGCTTCAGATGGAGGCGGCGACGTTCAACGGCGAGACCCTTGAATCTGCCTATTTCTGGGTGACCCCATTGAACGGGTTGGCGGTGATTTCGGCGGACGGCGAGCTTTCCTTCGAAGGCACCCAGTCCAACGCCGTGGACATGTGCCTCTACGAAGGGTGCTATTTCGTGGGGTTGGACGCGTCGTTTGACTTTGTCGAATGGATCCCCACGGTGGAGCCCATCACCGACGACCTGGCATGGACTGTGTCGGAACCTGAACCGCAGTTTGTCAACGGGTCGTTCTCGGGCTACACGTTTTGTGTGCAATCCGCGTGGAGCGACTGCACGGTGGAGATCAACACAGAATTGGGCATCGGTCCCAACGGCGCATACCTCTTCGAAGCGGTGGCCGAGCCGGCAGGCGCGTGGTACACCTGGTTTGTCAACGGCCAAGACATGCAATCCGGCGGAGGCCCCCTTTTCGAATGGTACGACATGCTCGGGGCGCCCACCTGGGAGGTTTGTGTGGTGGTGGACACCCCGTCGGGATGTGTGGCGGAGGCGTGCATCACCCCCGCCGACTTGCTGCCGGACTGCACCTTGGACATGGAAGGGGGGGTGACACCAAGCGGCGGTGCGGTCTTCGAGGCGTACAATTTCCCAGACGGCGTGCTGATCAATTGGGTGGTTGACGGGGAGTGGATGAATTTTGGTGGGCCTGTGCTTGCGCTGGAAGATCCCACCGGGATTCAAGAGGTCTGCGCGTTCTACGAAAGCCCTGAATGCCCGCAAGGTGTGTGGGCGTGCGAGACGCTGGTCGGGGTGGCCGAGTGCATCGACCCTGAGCTCATGGACCCCGACATGGGGTGCACGGAAGAATGGGATCCCGTGTGCGGTTGCGACGGGTTGACCTACAGCAACGCGTGCCATGCGACGTTCTACGGCGGGGTGACTGAGTTCACCCCGGGCGAGTGTGACCCTGCTGGGGGCTGCGAGCCCNNCATCGAAGCGTGGCCTCATCCGGAGTTGGCCGGGGTTTGGAACCTGCAGGTGTACGACGTATCCAACCCCGTGTTGGGGCCGTTGACAGACAGCGTGGTGGAGTGGACCTTCGACAACGGCCAAACGGTGCAAGGGGGCGGCGACGGGACCGTTCAAGTGCCGCTTTGGGGCGCCAACGAGTTCACCACGGCATGCGTGACGATCGTGTGCGACAACGGCGATTTGGCGGAGGCATGCACGGAATTGTTTGTCGGGGAGAACGGCCCGGAGTGNGAGCANGTGATTTTGGCTGTGGAAGCGGAATGGGGCACGGCAGCCGGGGTCGANCCNCTGNCCCTNGANCTCGTGTTGTCNATGGTGGACGTGGAGCTNGACTTGGATTTGAGCCAAATCTTGGAAGGCGGAAGTGTCAACGAAACCTGGGCGTTGTGCCTGCCTGTTGGGTTCTGCTATGAATTGGAGGCGGCGCTGGACGATGTGAATTTGGCGTCGGTGGACGTGTTCCAAATCGCGGCGGGCGTGGGGCAAGAGCTTCCCGCGTGGAACGACGTGCTTTCTGCCCTCCAAGCGACGGGCGGCTCATGGACCTTGGACCTCGGCGTGGAGGTGCTCGGCGACTGCGGCGGGACCGAAGGGGTGGTGTCCATGTCTGCCCANCCTGTGAAGGTCGCGTGCTTCCCCAACCCTGCTTCCGACCAGGTGACCTTCTCAGGCTGGACCCTGGGGTCGGCCCAAGTCACTTTCCGAAACCTCTTGGGTCAACACCTCGGCACGACGTCTGGCGTCCACCCGGGAGACGCAGTGGACGTCCCTGCCCGATTCACTGGCCNTGCGCTCGTTGAAATTCGAGGCGAGGGATGGGTTTGGCNGGGCACTTTGGTCGTCAAGTGAGCCCTACCTTCGCGGGGATGCGTGGCAAGTGCCGCGTGCCTCACGAAGATTGACGACACATGCGTTTTGACCGCTTGAACAACTGGACTGGATGGGCTGTGTGGGCCCTGGCCACATTGGTGTACTTCCTCACCGTGGAACCCACAGCGAGCTTCTGGGACTGTGGTGAATTCATCGCCTCCGCCTACAAACTCGAGGTGGGACACCCTCCAGGCGCGCCGTTCTTCATGCTGTTGGCGCGCTTCCTGATGATCCCCATGGGCCCTGACACGGCAGCTTTGGCGGCCAACATGTTGTCGGTCCTGAGCAGTTCATTCACGATTCTGTTCCTGTTCTGGAGCATCACCCATTTGGCCAAACGCCTCAGTGGGGAGCAAGACCCGCAAGGCGGCACGCTTGTGGTGGTGTTGGGTTCAGGTGTGGTGGGCGCCCTGGCGTACACGTTCAGCGACTCGTTCTGGTTCAGTGCGGTCGAGGGCGAGGTTTACGCCTTGTCGAGCTTGTTTACGGCGCTCGTGTTTTGGGCCATCCTCAAGTGGGAAAACGTGGCGGACCGTCCAGATTCGACGAAGTGGATCATTCTGATCGCATACCTCATGGGCCTTTCCATTGGGGTGCACCTGCTCAACTTGTTGGCCATTCCGGCCATCGCCATGGTGTATTACTTCCGCAACTACGACTTCTCGTGGAAGGGCCTGGCCATCACCGGTGCGGTGTCCATTGCGTTGCTCGGGTTTGTGCAAGAGGCGCTGATCAAAGGTGCGGTTCAGTTGGCAGGGAGCTTTGAGTTGTTCTTCGTCAACGACCTCGGCATGGGCTTCAACACCGGGGCGTTGGTGTACCTCGCGTTGCTCGTGGCTTTGATTGTGGGGCTTTTGATGGTGTCCCGCCAAAAAGGATGGTGGGCCGTCAACACCCTCACGCTGGGCATGGCCATGGTGCTGCTCGGCTACAGTTCGTTCGCCACGATCATGATTCGTTCTGCGGCCAACCCGCCGATGGATGAAAACGATCCCCAGAACTTGTTTGCGTTGCTGAGCTACCTCAGCCGTGAGCAGTACGGGGACCGTCCCTTGGCGACGGGTCAGTTTTGGGACAGCCCCACGAACTTGGACAAGCCCTACCTCGACGGGAAGCCCGCGTGGGTGAAGAGCTACAGCGTGATGAAGAAGCGCGGCCCCTCGGAGAAGCGGGTCAAGAGCTTCAAGGGTGAATACGCCGCCAAGCAATTCGTCGAGGCCAACGCCGGGGAGAAGTTGTACGTGGTGGAGGAGTACGTGGACAGCGGCGAGAAGCGCGGCACCAAGCCCAACTACAACCCCGACTACACCATGGTCTTCCCACGGATGTACAGCTCGACGGCAAGCCACATCAAGGAGTACAAGCGGTGGAGCAATTACAAGGGCTTCAACGCGATCACTTCCTACAGCAGTCCGCTGGTGGATGGGGCGATGAGCCGGGCCCAATTCGTGGTCCACTTGGAAGGTGAGATCCTTTCTGGTCAGCTCGAGAAGCCGGAGTTGGAGCGCGTATTGCGACGCCTGTTTGCCGACTACGGATTGCGGTTTGACCAAAACTTCGGGGTGCAATCCAAGACCGCGCTCCTCGTGCGCAACCCCGAGACTGGGCAAATGAACGCAGCCCCCCTCGACAACGCGCAAATGCGTTCAAGCTTGGCCACGTACTTCGTGGACCAGTTGGAGTCCGGCCTCGATTACGGCTCGGCCTACGTGCGCCGTCTCGATCAGCAGAAGCGGGCGGACGAGGACGCCTTGCGTCGTTTGACCCAGCGGGCGAACCAAACCCGAAACCAGGACGACATCCGGGCGGCGCTCCAGGCCGAGGGCAGGCTCAACAACACCCTGGAGGAGTTGATGCCCACCCAAGGGGAGAACCTGACGTTCTTCAGCGACTACCAAATGGGGTGGATGTACTTCCGGTACTTCTTCTGGAACTTCATTGGAAAGCAAAACGACGTGCAGGGTCACGGCTCGTTCATGGACGGCAACTGGCTCAGTGGCGTGAGTTTCATCGACGCGGAACGCCTCGGCAACCGCGACGTGTTGACGCAGGAAGCCCTGGACAACAAGGGCTTGAACCACTTCTTCTACCTGCCGCTGATCTTGGGGTTGATTGGACTCGCGTTCCAAGCGTTCCGCGACCCGCAAGGCGCTTCGGTGGTGGGCATGCTGTTCTTGATGACTGGCATCGCCATTGTGGTGTACCTGAACCAAACCCCCTTGCAACCCCGTGAACGGGACTACGCCTACGTGGGGTCGTTCTACGCCTTTGCGATTTGGATTGGTTTGGGTGTGATGGCCCTGTACCAGGCCTCGCAGAAGCCGGAAATTCAAGCGCACATGCGTGGGCTTGCCTTGCCCTTGGTGGCTGGGGTTGTGTTCTACGTCATGGAGATGCTCACGGGCGGCAGCCACGCGTTGTCGTTCAGCGTCCTGTTCATGGGCGTTGTGGCCACGGTGTTGTACGCCGTGTCGTGGGGCCTGGGCAAAACGTCGCTGGACGGCGCCGTGCGGGCCGGCGCATTGACGTTGCTTGCCGCCTTGGTGCCCTTCCTCATGGCATCTGAGGGTTGGGACGACCACAGCCGGGCCCGCCGTCGGACGGGCGTGGACATGGCCAAGAACTACTTGAATTCTTTGGCGCCCAACGCGGTGCTGTTCACCAACGGTGACAACGACACGTTCCCGCTTTGGTACGCCCAAGAGGTGGAAGGCATCCGGACCGACGTCCGGGTGTGCAACTTGAGCCTCCTCAACACCGATTGGTACATCGACCAAATGCGTCGCCGCGCCTACGAGAGCGCACCGTTGCCCATCCTGATGGACGAGGAGAAGTACCGCCAGGGCACCCGGGACGTGGTCTTGATTGACCGCAACTCAGAGCCGATTGATCTTTTGGAGGCGATGAACTACACGTTGGACGACGACAACCTCCAGCAGTTCCCAGGCCAAAAAGGCTACTTCCACCTCCCCGGCAACACCTTCACCGTGCCTGTGGATTCGGCGGCGGTGGTCTCCTCAGGGTTGGTGGACGCCCAAGAGGCCAAGTTGCTCAAGGACCAAATCCAATGGACCCTGACCAACGGCAACGGGAACACCCAGTCGTACGTGACCAAGAACCACTACGCGGCGCTGAACATGATCGCCAACAACGGGTGGGAGCGTCCGATTTACTTCGCAGTGACCACAGGCCCGGAGAGCTACCTCGGTTTGCAGGACCACTTCCGCTTGGAAGGGCTAGCCTACCGCTTGGTGCCGTTCAAGTCGCCCAAGAACGACAACCCCAACATCCTCGGGGCGATCGGCACAGACATCATGTACGACAACGTGATGGACAAGTGGGTGTGGGGCAACATGGACGACGTCGAGCACGGCATTTACATGGATGAAAACAACCGCCGCATGGTGACCAACGTGCGGTTGCAGATGGCGAACCTTTCCGAGGCGCTCCTGAAGGAACGCGACCCGGGGCGCGCCATGGAAGTGCTTGACGAGTTGATGCGCGCCATGCCCAAGGAAAACGTGCCCTACAGCCGGGTGATGATGCCTGTGGCGGAGACCTACATGCAGCTGGCGAGCGACACCGCGCTTGCGCCCAACACCAAGAACTTGAGCGAGGTCTCTCGCCTGCACGCTTGGAAGATGGCCCAGGAGATCAGCGACGATTTCATGGCCATGCAGGAGGACAACATCGCCTACTTCACGTCCTTGGAGCCTGAGTACTACATGGCGGCGGACCGCGAGATGCAGTTTGCCTTGCAAGTGGGAGACCGGCTGGTCCGTGTCATGAAGTATTTCCACCCGACCTCTGACGTCACCAAGGCGCTGGAGGACCGCTTGACCGACATGGAGTCGGAGGTGGAGGCCTACGAGCGCAACCTCGTGGACTTGGGCGATTTCGCATTCTGAACGGCCGATTCTGTGACCAAAGCGCGCATCGCCATCTTGGCTTCAGGGTCGGGCTCCAACGCCGAGGCGTTGATGACCCACTTCGCCACAGGCCCGGGCTCGGAGGTGGCGGAGGTGGCGTGGGTGTGCACCAACCGCCAGGCGGCTGGGGTGCGCGCACGGGCCCAGGCGCTGGGTGTCGCAGAAAGCCACCTGCCCAAGGCGGCCATCGCCGAGGGGGCGCTCCTGCGTGAGTTGCAGGCCCGGGACATCGGTTGGGTGGCGCTTGCGGGCTTTTTGTTGAAGGTTCCGGCCGACGTGTGCGCGGCGTTTGAGCACCGCATGGTGAACATCCATCCGGCCCTTCTTCCGAAGCACGGCGGATTGGGGATGTACGGCATGCATGTGCATCGGGCGGTGCATGAAGCGAAGGACGCGCGGTCGGGCACGACCATCCACTGGGTCAACGAGGCCTACGACGAGGGAGACATCCTCTTCCAGGGCGAGGTGGCCCTTCAGCCGGAAGACACCCCAGAAGACATCGCGGCCAAAGTGCTCGAGTTGGAGCACCGCCATTACCCCGTGGTGCTGGAGGGCCTCATTCGCATGGCCCAAGGGACGGACGTGCGGGACAACACCCATTTGAAATCCCACAGCTGAGTCATGGCCAAGGTCACCATGTACACTGACGGTGGGGCAAGCGGCAACCCGGGCCCAGGAGGCTACGGCACCTTGCTCATGTACGGCGAGCATGTCAAGGAGATGTCGGAAGGCTTCCGCTTGACGACCAACAACCGCATGGAGTTGCTGGCCGTGATTGTGGGCTTGGAGGCCTTGACGCGGGACGGCATTGAGGTGGACGTGTACTCGGATTCCAAATACGTGGTGGATGCGGTGGAAAAGCGCTGGGTGTTTGGCTGGGAGAAGAAAGGGTACAAGGACAAGAAGAACCCCGATCTCTGGCAGCGCTTCCTTCGCGTGTACCGACGTCACCAGGTCCGATTCCATTGGGTGAAGGGCCATGCGGGGAACCCGCTGAACGAGCGCGTGGACGCCATGGCGGTGGCTGCGTACCAAACCGGCGACTTGTTGACCGATACGTGGTATGAAGCCCATGTGGGCTGAGGCAGGAGGGCGTCGGAGGGGTTATCTTTGGGCTGCAATTCAATGATCATGCGTACAGACCTCTACCAAGGCCACGACTACTACAACATGGACGAGCTCCTCACCGAGGAGCACAAGCTGATCCGCGACACCGCGCGTGCGTGGGTGAAGCAGGAAGTCAGCCCCATCATCGAAGACGCGGCGGAGCGCTGCGAATTCCCCAAGCACCTGCTGCCTGGGTTGGGGGAGATTGGGGCGTTTGGGCCCTACATCCCGGAGGAGTACGGCGGCGCAGGTTTGGACCAAATCGCGTACGGTTTGATCATGCAGGAGTTGGAGCGCTGCGACAGTGGATTGCGCTCGACCGCTTCTGTGCAGAGCTCGTTGGTGATGTACCCCATTTGGAAGTACGGCACCGAAGAGCAAAAGCAGAAGTTCCTCCCCAAGCTGGCCACCGGCGAGTGGATGGGTTGCTTTGGACTGACCGAGCCTGACCACGGGTCCAACCCAGGAGGCATGGTCACCAACTACAAGGAAGACGGCGACGACATCATCCTCAACGGGGCCAAGATGTGGATTTCCAACGCGCCCTTCGCCCAGTTGGCGGTGGTGTGGGCCAAGAACGAGGAAGGCCGCATCCACGGGGTGATTGTGGAGCGTGGCATGGAAGGGTTCAGCACCCCCACCATGAAAGGAAAGTGGAGCCTGCGCGCGTCCGACACGGGCGAGCTCATCTTCGACAACGTCCGGGTGCCCAAGGCCAACATTTTGCCTGGCCGTTCTGGTTTGGGTGCGCCGCTCAGTTGCCTGGACAGCGCGCGCTACGGCATCGCGTGGGGCGCCATCGGTGCGGCCCTCGACTGCTACGACGTCGGCTTGCGCTACGCCAAGGAGCGCACGCAGTTTGGCCGTCCGATTGGAGGGTTTCAGCTGCAGCAGAAGAAGTTGGCGGAAGCGATCACCGAGATCACCAAGGCCCAGCTGTTGACGCACCGCCTCGGGGTGTTGCGCAACGAAGGCCGTGCGACCTCGGCCCAAATTTCCATGGCCAAGCGCAACAACGTGGACATGGCGATTCACATCGCACGTGAAATGCGTCAAATCCTCGGCGGCATGGGCATCATGAACGAATACCCGATCATGCGCCACATGGCCAACTTGGAGTCGGTCATCACCTACGAGGGCACGCACGACATCCACTTGCTCATCACCGGCCTCGACATCACCGGGGAAAACGCGTTCAAGTAAGTTGCCTGCGCCCACCGACGCGCACCACAAGCGCATCGCCGAGATGACCTTCTCGTCGGTGTACCCTTGTTACGTCACGAAAGTGGAGAAGAAGGGCCGCACAGAAGGGGAGCTGCGCGAGGTGTTGACCTGGCTTACGGGGTTGTCTTGTGATGAATTGGACGCCCACCGTGAGGCGAAGTCCACGTTTTCAGACCTGTTCCAAGCGGCTGAACTCCACGCCAACGCCTCGCTCATCACGGGCAGCATTTGCGGGTATCGGATTGAGGAGCTCGACAACCCCCTGACGATGTCCGTTCGAATGATGGACAAGCTGGTGGACGAGCTGGCGAAAGGACGGCCCATGGACAAGGTCTTGCGCCAAGGTTGAGTGACCGCTGCCCCGACCCTCAACGGATGCCGAACCGGTCGGCGTCCTGAAGGAAGGGCAGTGCGGTTCGGAAGGCCGCCAATTCGGATTTGTGCCACGTGGCGCGCAACACAGCAGGTGAGCCTGCGCCTCCTGCATCTGCCAGGATGTTCCCNGCCATGTCGACCAAGAGGCTGTCCCCGGCGTAGTGGTGNCCGGANCCGTCNGTGCCAGCGCGGTTCACCCCGGCCACGAAGCATTGGTTTTCNATGGCCCTGGCTTGAAGCAAGGTCCTCCANGCNGNGNTGCGCGGTGCGGGCCAGTTCGCCAAATACAACACCGCGTCGTAGGGTTCCGGCCCGTGGTTGCGCACGAATCCTGGGAACCTGAGGTCGTAGCACGTCTGCAGCAGCAACCGCCAGCCGCGCCATGTCACTTCCACCCGTTCTGTCCCTGCCTGGTAATGCTTCCCTTCGCCGGCGAGGTGAAAGAGGTGGCGCTTGTCGTAGGCGTGCACGTCGCCTTCCGGGGTCGCCAACCAAAACCGGTTCCACGCTTCGCCTTCGCTGTCCCGGACGGCCACCGTGCCCCCGAGGGCCACGCCGTGTTTCTGGGCCACGTGTTGCATCCATTTCCGTGTGACCCCCTGGCCCTCGACGTCGAGCGGTTCCGCCTTGCCGGTGTCCATGCTGAATCCGGTGGTGAACATCTCAGGTAGCAACACCAAATCCACCGCTTCTTCCTGCAACACCTCGTCCAACTTGGCCGCAAACGACGTGCGATTTGCTTCAGGATCTTGCCAATGCAGGTCGGCTTGCAACGCGACCACACGGAGCGTGTCCTGGGTTGGGGAATTCGACGATGTGCTCGATTGGGATGGGACTGCAGCGGTCGCCGACGTGGTGGGGATGGCCCGAAGCTTGGCCACCGCCTCGTCAATTGTGCGGTCTTCTTTGGCGAAGCACACGCGGACGCTGGGCTCCACTTGGCCAAACGCCCCCATCGGAATGGTGGCGATACCGTGGTCCCGGGTCCAGCGCAGCGCCAAGTCGCGGTCGGTCTCCCCAGGCAAGAGGTGGTTGGCGACGTTCAGAACTTGGAAGTACCCTCCTTCGGCCGGCTCCCAGGTGAAGGCCGTGCCCTCGAGGCCTTGAAGCAGCCGGTCGCGCTTGGCCTGGTAGATGGGCCCCAATTCTCGCAAGTGAGTCTGGGCGTCTTCCGTGACCAGGTAGCGCGCCAGGGCTTCTTGGAACGGGGCCCCTGTGGAAAACACGTCGTACTGGTGCACTTTTCGGAGCTCCTGCGTGAGCTCGGCTGGGGCGGCCATCCAGCCAATTTTCCAGCCGGTGGCGTGGAAGAGCTTCCCAAAACTTCCCGCCACCAAGGTGCGATCTCGAAGCTTCGGATGCCGCCAAGGCACCGGCGCTTCTCGCCCGTCGTGGACCATGGGCCAGTACACTTCGTCGCTCAACACCCACGCGTCGGTGCCTTCCACGGCGTCGGCCAACAGGTCGAGTTGGTCGGCCGTGAGCACCTTGCCCGTGGGGTTGTGGGGGCTGTTGAGCACCACAATGCGGGTGCGTGCGCCCACGGCTTGGGCAAGTGCCTGGTCGTCGTCCAACGGCACGCGGACCACTTTGGCGAAGTTCAGTTCAGCCACGGGTGCGTAGAGGTCGTACCCAGGCTCTTGCACGACCACTTCGTCTCCCGGCTGCAGAAGGGCCGTCATGGCCGCGTACAGCACACTTGATGCGCCAGCGCCCACGGTGACTTCTGTGTCCGGACAATACCCTGCCCCGGCGTGGTGAACCTCGGCAATCCAAGCGCGGAGTGCCTTGTTCCCTGGCATGGGCGCGTACTGGTTGTGGCCGTCTTCCATGGCGTCCGCAGCCGCTTGCCTCAACGCCACGGGGGTGGGCAGGTCGGGAAATCCCTGGGCCACGTTCAAGGCCCCATGCGCTTGCGCAAGGGCCGTCATTTCCGTGAAAATGGTGGTGCCCACGTCGGGCATTTTGGAGGGCGGGAGGCTGGGCTTGCGGTTCATCGGATCACGGCGAATTTGACCACGTCGCCCTTTTTCCCTTGGCTGTCCGTGGCGAAGGCCAAATACACGCCATACGGCGCGGGACTCCCGTTGTCGAGGTTGCCATCCCAGGTGGCCCGTCCGCCGTTGCTTTCGAGGACGGCCACGCGAATCCCTGAGACGTCTGTGATGTGCACGGTGCTGTTGTAGGCCAATCCGTCGAACACCACCGGGCCCGTGTGGTCGGCCCGAATGGGGTTGGGCATCACCCGGACATTCCCCATGTCTCGGTCCCAGTTCGTGGCTTCGCCGCGGTAGGACAACAACCCCTGGCCGGTGGCGAGGTAGACCTCGCCGCTGCCGTAGTCCATGGCGATGTCTTGGATGTCGTTGGCAGGAAGCGGGCTGTTGTCGACGGTGAAGTGATGGTCGGTGGTCAACCCGTCTGCACTCAACACGTACACCCCCGATCCTTGCGTGCCCACCCACTTGCGGTTGCCGGCGTCGATGATCAAGCTTTGCACCACTTCGTTTTCGAGCAAGTACTGCAGGTTGCCGTCTTGTGAAATGAGGATTTGGCTGGCGTTCACCACGTCGTCAAACACCGTGGCGCTTTGGTAAA
The DNA here is from genome assembly GCA_002729115.1 of Crocinitomicaceae bacterium. Lineage (GTDB taxonomy): Bacteria > Bacteroidota > Bacteroidia > Flavobacteriales_D > Sanyastnellaceae > UBA11663. The sequence continues at coordinate 12,029 of PBWG01000094.1, forward strand.
AGACGGCAGGCCCTTGCGCAGTGCCCACCCAGATTTCGTCGTCCAAGTCTTCTTCGATGCAGAACACGTCGTTCGAAGGAAGCCCACCTTGGCCAGGGGTGGCCGTCAGGATGGTCCAGCGGTCGTCTTGGGGGCTTTCGGGGGTGCCGGCGGGGTCGTAGACGAGCACGCCTTTGCCGCGTGGCAGCACCACCCACACGTAGCCGTCGCCCGTGACTTCCACGTCGGAAAACAACAGGTCCTGCCCTGTGTCGCCCAAATCCATGGCCACCGTTGTCCCGTCGGGCAGCAGGACATGAAGCCCTGTGTTGACCCACGGGTTGGTGAACCAAAGGTTGCCCTGGCGGTCGAAGTCGATGCCACCCACAGCCGAACGAACGGCCCCGCCCACGCCGGACAGCTGCAGGCTTGAGTTGTCGGCGTTCAACACCTGCACCACTTGACCGTCGCGCACTTCAATGAGGCCTTCCTCGTAGGACGACAAGACCACGTGGCTGGGGTCGGTCGGGTCGATGCTCACGTCGAGGATGTCCCGAATTCCTTCGATGTCGTTTTGGCTTTCTGGCAAGCCCAGCTCCAGCCAATCGTTGTCCGTGAAGTTCAAGGCACCGTCCGCCCGGTACTGGGGCGTCCAAGACGCACTCACCGCCCCCGTGGCCACCCACAGGTTGTCGTTCCAGCAGTCCATGCGACGCACGTTGGCGTGGGGAGGCCCTTGGGGCTTGTTGCCGCGGGGGGGAATGCTTTCGGCCGTGGGGTTGGGCACCCACGTCACCACCCCACCGATGCGGCTCGCGAGCCAAGCCCGGCCTTGGGGGTCGCTGTCGAGAAACGCGACGTCCTGGATGCGCACGTAGTCGGGCAGGGTGGGGGCCACTTCCACGGGGGACCCGTCCGCGTCGAACCCCCAGGTTTGGCAGCACGAGGCCAACAACATGCCTTGGCTTCGGGAGCCGTCCTCTTCAAGCACCCAACGGCCGGACGCCATGCCCCCGTATTCGAGTCCATCGGGATCCCAGCCGTCCACCACTGCCCAGGGCGAGCTGGCGTTGCCGCGCCAGACCACCGCGTGGCCTTCTTCCTGCGTCTCCGTGGCCATCCACCACAACCCTCCAAAGCGTTGAAGCTCCAACACCGGCCCCAGTTCAGGTGCGCCTTCCCACAGGGACCATTGGTCAGGGTTGGCCAAGAAGGGGTCGTTGACCGCGCCTGCGAAGACCCCGCCGTCTGTGCCCACGAGCCATCGGTCTTCATGCTGCACCACGCAACGGGCCTGCACCGGCATGTCCGAGGGGCTGAGTTTCCAGGTGTCGGCAATTTCCCGTTTGGCCAAATCGACCACCACCACACCGACGCCCGTCGAAAGGAGGGCTTGGCCGTCGTAGACCACGATGTTTTGAATGCGCTTCGTGCCCACCAACTGAGCGATGCGCAGGTCCGGGAGGTGGGTCACCCCCCAAGCNTCTTTCAGGTCGACCCCGCCGTTGTCGTAGCCGATCACCCANAGNCCCGTGACGGGGTCGTAGGCCATCGCNGAAGGCTTGCCTTGGGTGAGCCCTTGGCCTTTGACCAAACGCTGCACTTCGTAGCTGGCGGTGTCGATGGTGAAGAGCGCGAAGTCGGTGCGGCCCACCACGTCGTCCCCGGCCACCATGACTTGTTGGGCCTCGCCGTAGGGGAAGTGGTCCCGCCAGCTGGACACTTCATATTGCGCGTGCAACGCCGTGCAGGTCAGGGCCAAAAGCCAAACAAAGGGTCGAAGAGCGGTCATCCTGGGCCTCATACGTGGCGAAGTTCGGGATATTGTGTCCAGCCGCGGCGGTCAACCTGCGTGCTTCCAACGGAAGGCGTCCGCGCCTTCGCTCTCCAGCAANGTCAGCGCCTCCTCCGAGGCCAACCCGTAGCGCCACCCTTGCTTGCCGTACGCGCCTTCCACGATGCCCCACACGGTCAACAACGCGAGCAGGTCCTCGGCTTGGTCGAACTCCAACCGGGCCGTCCGCGCCACTTGGGGGAAGCGCAAGTGGTGACCATCGCGCCATTTCTTGAACAGGCGGCCGACGTATTCGTCGTAACGGAATTCAGAGCGGTCCATCCGCATTTCGTACTGCCACACCTTCACCATCACCGGCGACGCTTTGTGGATGCGGTCGCCCTTCCGCAAAAAGGCGTTCCAGGCGCCGGTGACGGCTTCACCTTGCGCGTTCCTGTGCTCCACGTAATGGGGGCGCTTGGGGCTTTGGGGAACTTGGACCTCGAGCACGCTGAAGTATTGGTGTTTCCAAACCTGCGTTTCGAANGCCACGGCCGGCGTGCAATGGACTTCTGCGGCGCACTGGATTATGTGGTATTCTTCCTCGACCCTGCAGCCTGCCACCTCGCCGTTGTCTCGGACGCCGATCAGCAAACGGCCGCCTTCAGTGTTGGCGAAGGCGCTGAGGGTTTTGGCAATTTTGTGGGGATCGTCCACGCGCAACTTGAAGTCCTGGTGCTGGTGCTCGCCCTCTTCAATCATGCGCAGGATGTACGACATGAAGTGAAGGTAGCTCGGAAGGCTTGAATTGTGTACTTTTGCAACGGAAAGACAAGACGAAGCAAAGGATGGAGGCCACAAGGCCTCTTTTTTGTCTCCTGAGTTTGCGTCGGGTCTTCACAAAGTGCAACACGTGATTCGTACTGAAGACATTCGAGCCTTGGCCGAGGCCCATCTGGAAGGAACCCCCGGNTTCTTGGTGGATGTGGTGGTCAGCGACGGAAGCAACATCCGGGTGATCGTCGACCANGACGAAAACACGTCCATTGAGTTTTGCATGGGCCTGAGCCGCCACATCGAGGGGTCCTTGGACCGCGAGGTGCAAGACTTTTCGTTGGACGTGACCTCTCCAGGATTGGACCAACCGCTCAAGCTTCACCGTCAGTACTTGAAGAANGTGGGCCGAGATGTGGCAGTCATGCCTGTGGAGGGCGCCAAGATTGAGGGCGAACTCAAGGCCGTGGAGGAGGACCATTTCGTGNTCCAAACCCGGGAGAAGCGACGCATCGAAGGCCGGAAAGCCAAGGCGTGGTTCGAAGAGGACCACACGTTTGCCTACGGCGACGTGCACTGGACAAAAGTGATCATCTCGTTTAACAAACCGCGGGCTTGAGCCCCACAATCTGAGTCAACATGCAGTTGAACTTGCTGGAATCGTTTGCAGAATTCAAGGAATTCAAGAACGTCGACAAAGAAACCTTGATGGCGATTTTGGAAGAAGTCTTCCGAAACATGATCATCAAGAAGTACGGGTCCGATGAAAATTTTGACATCATCATCAACCCTGAAAAGGGCGACCTCGAGATCTGGAGGAATCGCGAAATCGTCGAGGACGGTGAAGTGGAAGACGAAAACATGGAGGTGTCCCTGAGCGAAGCCTTGAAGGTCGAGGACGACTTCGAGGTGGGNGAGGAACTTTCGGAGGAAATCAAGCTCGAGAGCTTCGGACGTCGCAACGTGTTGTCCCTCCGCCAAAACCTCGCCGGCCGCATCCTCGACATGGAGAAGGACGCGTTGTACGCCAAGTACAAAGAGCGCGTNGGCGAAGTGGTCACGGCGGAAGTCTACCAGATTTGGAAGCGTGAGATGTTGCTCGTCGACGACGAAGACAACGAAGTGGTGATGCCACGAGAGCACCAAATCCCAGGNGACTTCTTCAAGAAGGGNGACACCGTGAAGGCCGTGGTGGCCGCGGTGGAGCTGCGCAACAACAACCCCCGCATCATTTTGAGCCGGACGGCGCCCGAATTCTTGGAGCGCCTCTTCGAAATGGAAGTGCCTGAGATCTACGACGGCCTCATCACCATCAAGAAGATTGTCCGCGCCCCAGGNGAGCGCGCCAAGGTGGCCGTGGAATCTTACGACGACCGCGTCGATCCAGTGGGCGCATGCGTGGGCATGAAGGGATCCCGCATCCACAGCATTGTGCGCGAACTCCGCAACGAGAACATCGACGTGATCAACTTCACGGAAAACGAGGAGTTGTTGGTGCAACGTGCGTTGAGCCCAGCGAAGGTGACGTCCATGGCGCTTCACGGCGACACGGGCAAAGCCGAGGTGTACCTCAAGCCAGACCAGGTGAGTTTGGCGATCGGAAAAGGAGGCAACAACATCAAGCTTGCAGGCCTCTTGACCGGGTACGACATCGACGTGTACCGCGAGGACGACGAAGTGTCAGAAGACGTGGAATTGAAGGAGTTTGCCGACGAAATCGACGAGTGGATCCTCGCCGANTTCACCAAGATTGGCTGCGACACCGCCCGCTCTGTCCTCAACTTGGAGGAAGAGGATTTGGTGAAGCGCACCGACTTGGAGGCGGAGACCATCCGCGAGGTGATTTCCATCCTGAAGGCGGAGCTGGACGCGTAAGAGTTATTCAAGGAGCTCCACGAACAACCTGCCAGTCACTCCGCCCCCAGCACCCCCTCGTTTCATACTTTCACCCAGAAATCTTCCTAAATGGCCGAATCAACCAAACCCGTACGCCTGAGCAAAGTCGCCCGTGAATTCAACCTTGGCATGACCACTGTGGTTGACTTTTTGGCGTCCAAAGGCATCGAGGTCGAGGCCAAGCCCAACACCAAGTTGGACCCCGAGACCTATGCGCTTGTGNAGTCCAACTTCCAGGGAGACAAGGAAACCAAGCAAAAGGCCCAACGCAGTGCCACGGGCATTCAAGAGCGGGAGAGCATCACGTTGGCCAGCGCTCGGAAGCGNGAGGTGAAGAAGGAGGAAGAGGAGCCAGAAATTGACTTGAGTCAATTCCGCAAGAGCGAGGCTGCTCCTGTGGTGAAGCGCACCCAGCCTGCCCCTGCGCCGGAAGCGGCTCTGGCTCCAGCAGCCAAGGAAGAAGCTGCACCTGCGGCCGAGGCCCCCAAAGCAGAAGCTCCGGCTGAAGCCGCCTCCGAAGCCGANGAGGGTCCCNAGGTGGTGGGCAAGGTGGATTTGNAGGCCTTGAAGCCCAAGAAGCCTGCCAAAAAAGCTGCAACAAAGGAGGAGGCCAAGACTGAGGCCCCTGAAGCGGCCAAGCCGGCAGAGGCCAAGCCCGCGGAGGAAGCCAAGCCTGAAACCGAGGCGCCCGCCAACCCCGACGAATTCGAAGTGGTGCGAGCCAAGGCGGAGAAGCTCTCGGGGCCGACGGTCGTGGGCAAAATCGAATTGCCCGTCGAGAAAAAGAAAACCACTGGAGAAGACGGCAAGCGGAAGCGCGTGCGCGTCAAGAAGGTGGATGTCAGCAAGGCCGGCAACCAAGCCGGTC
>PBWG01000095.1 GCA_002729115.1 Crocinitomicaceae bacterium
TTCTTGCCAATGTTGCCCCCGACAACCAACCCTTCAGGCCGGCGGACCAAACGCGCCACCGCTGGGACCAACCCCTCGTTGTTGAACCCCATTCGGTTGAGGACGCCCTCGTCCTCCACCAATCGAAAAAGACGGGGCTTGGGGTTGCCCGATTGCGCCCTCGGCGTCACCGTGCCAATCTCCACAAACCCAAAGCCGAGCAGCGCCAAGGCGTCAAGCCACTTCGCATCTTTGTCGAACCCGGCGGCCAAACCCACCTTATTGGGAAACTTCAATCCAGCCACCTCAACCTCTTGACCTTCATTTTGTTGACGGACTTTCCTGCGAAACCACCACGACACACCAGGAATGCGTGATGCGAGCACAAAAAGGTCCATGGCGGCGTAGTGCGCACGCTCAGGAGTCATCCAAAAAAACAGGGGCTTGAGGACGTTTTGATACACGCGGCAAAATTAAATCACGCCCTTGGCGGGCCACCTCGATTGTGGATAACCCTGTGGATAGCGTTCATGACACCCCACCCCCCACGCGTGTTGTGGCCCAATAGCTTTGAATTCCAAGGATGAAGAACCTGGGACTTCTTAGCTGGCTCTCGAAGAAAAAACTCACCGACGAACAGGTGGCCAACATCTTCGTCAACACCTCGTTCGAGACGGTGGAGCAGGGCTGGCCTCAGGTGGCAGAATTCCTCAACAACGCGCCTGAATTCGAGTCTTCACCCGACCTCAGCCAAGACGACTACGGCCGGTTCCTGATGATTGTGGTGAGCGCCAACTTGAGCTTGATCCCCAAACACTTCAACAACGGCGTGGACCGCGCCATCATTCAGCGCTGCTGCGCCAAGTTTGGCTTCTCTCTGAGCTTGCCTCCCGACACTTTCGCTCGCAAGGTGAAAGAATACCGGAGCTTCATGAAGGAGATCAACCGGCCAAGCAAGAACACCTTGACCGCCATGACGAGGGCGGTGTGCTACAAATACAACGTCATCGCCCACCAAGAGGCGTACTTCGCCGACATGAATGTCCCCAACCCCATTCTTCAGAAAAACTTGCGTGAAGTGATGGAGCACTTCTTGTGGGACTGGGAAGAGTTTGTGGACCAATACAGGGTCGTCATCGGCGCACCCCAGGAGGCCAACTCCTGAATCCCCCTCATTCGGCCATCCGGGCCAAATCGCGCGCCTGATCTTTGTCCTTCAGGCTCTGCCGCTTGTCGTGCAGCTTCTTCCCTTTGGCCACAGAGAACTTGAGCTTGGCGTACCCGCTTTGGGAAATGAAAAGCAAGGTCGGAACCAAGGTTACCCCAACGTCTTTCACCTTCTTTTCCAGCTTTTTAAGTTCCGTTCTTTGAAGCAAAAGTTTACGCTTTCGCTTCGAGTCCTGGGGCATGTATCCGGCGTTGGCGTATTCCGCCACGTACATGTTGTGCACCCACAACTCGCCAGCGTCAAACCGGCAATATCCCTCAGTGATGCTCGCCTTGCCCGCCCGGATGGATTTGATTTCTGACCCAGAGAGCACCAGTCCCGCCGTGAACTCGTCGGTGAGGAAATAGGTGTAGGACGCCTTTTTGTTTTTGATGTGCACGGCCATGGCGCGAAGTTACGCCGCCTCTTTTTGGAGGACGGTCGGCCTCGGTCGAACTTGGTGGCATGAGCTACGAGGACTTGAAACACATGCCCAAGGTGGAATTGCACTGCCATCTGGAACTGGCCTTCCGAAAGTCCACCTTGCGGGGATGGGCCTTGGAGAAGGGCATGGATGTGGCGCGTGAGGAGGATTTTGACCGGGAATTTTTGATCAAGGCGCCCATGGACGACCTGCCCACCGTCTTGCACAAATTCCTGAATACCAGAGACGTCATAGACACTGAGGCGAAAGTCGAACAACTCACATTCGAAGCCTGTGAGGACATGTTCTTGCTGAGCAACGTGCGCATCCTGGAATTGCGGTACGCCCCATCCTTCTTGCTGGACGCCCACCCCGCCATGGACGCCGACCGCATGCTCGAGGCCATCCTGCGTGGCATGGCCCGTGCAGAGGCCGCCTATCCCATGGTTGTGGGGCTCATAGGCCTGCTTCAACGCATCAAATCTGTGGAAGACAATGCCTTTTGGTGCGATTGGATCTTGGAGCGCAAGGCGCACTTTGTGGGCATGGACCTGGCGGACGACGAGGTGTCCTACCCTGCTTCCCCCTTTGCACCGTTGTTTCAAAAGGCCAAGGCCCAGGGACTTGGCATCACCGTCCACGCCGGCGAGCCCGACGTGCCTGGTGCAGCGAAAAACATCTTGGTCGCCCTCGATGAATTGGGGGCGGACCGCATCGGACACGGGGTCCAAGCCATTCACGACGCCGAAGTGGTGGCTCGGCTGGCCAAAGACGGCGTACCGCTGGAATTATGCCCCTGGAGCAACGTGCTCACCCGGGCTGTGCATGACTTGAAATCCCACCCGTTCAAGCAATTGCTGGACGCTGGGGTCAGGACCACAGTGAACACCGACGACCACGGGGTGATGGACATCTCCCTGATTCAAGAGTGCGAGCATCTGATTAAACACTTGAATCTTGGCATGGAGGACCTCCGCCAATGCAACCAATGGGCCCGTGANGCGTCTTTCATTTCAAAANATCGGATNGAACAGGTTTGGCCTGATTAACTTCCCTGCTTCAAACNCACNNCNATGATTTACAAGCTCACATCATTCGCACTNCTCGCGACCCTCTTNTTGGGAAGCTTCGCGCAAAACACCATTGGGACCACTGCCTTCGCGCCCAACATGGTGGACGATGGATACACGCTGCTCTACCCTCACAACCAACCCCATGTGTACTTGTTGGACTTCTGTGGGGAAGTGGTGCACACTTGGGCCAATGAGGACACGCTGCGTCCCGGAAACGTGGCATACCTGCAAGAGAACGGAGACCTCATTTTGACCTACAGGCCGCAGGTGTTTTCGAACGACCCCATTTGGGCAGGCGGCGGTGGTGCCACGATCGAACGTCGAACTTGGGACAACGAAACGTTGTGGTCGTTCACGCTGAACGACAGCACAGCGCGTTTGCACCACGACATCGAAGTGAAGCCAGATGGCAACGTATTTGCCATCGCCTGGGAGCACTTCACCGCAGACGAAGCGCTGGAGGCGGGGCGAGACACGAGTTTGATTCCAGAAGACGGGCTGTGGTCTGAAATGATCTTGGAATTGTCTCCTAACAACGAAGGTGGCGCCGAAGTTGTGTGGGAATGGCATGCCTGGGACCATCTCGTGCAAGATTTTGACGAGACCAAGTCCAATTTCGGGGTGGTCAGCGAGTCTGTTCAGAAGATCGATTTGAACTACGGCACCCCAAGCAGTCAGGCGAGCGATTGGCTTCACATCAATGCCATCGACTACAACCCGTACTTCCAACATCTCATGTTGAGTGTGCCCACCTTCAATGAGCTTTGGATCGTCGATTACGACAATTTCACACCAGGTCAACTGCTTTGGCGCTGGGGCAACCCCGAGGCTTATGACATGGGGACACCTGAAGACAAACAGCTCTTTTACCAGCACGACTGCCACTGGGTGTACGACCATATCACCCTCGCCAATCCAGATTTCGGGAAAATTGCCGTCTTCAACAACCGTGTTCCAGGAGAAAACGGGGACCCCTACAGTTCTGTGCACCTCCTCAATCCATCGTACACCGACTACGACAACACGTTTGGTTCAAACGAGGGCACCTACCTGCCTGAAACTTTCGATTGGTCTTACGTGCCTCAAGACTCCCTCTACTCCTCTGGACTGTCCTCTTTTCAACGTCTGGAAAATGGCAACAGTTTGATTTGCTTCGGACGCTGGGGAGACACACGAGAAATTACGCCCGACGGGGAGCTGGCGTGGCGGTACAAAACGCCGTTGGTGAATGCTGGAGGCTTTGCGTCTCCGGTCGCCCAAGGCAGTGTTCCCAGCATGAACCAAAACATGACGTTCCGAGCCCACCGCTACCCGAGCGAATTTGCAGCTTTTCAAAATATCGACTTGACGCCCCAAGGGCCTCTTGAATTGGATCCGACTCCTTTGGTGAGTTGTGGTGGCACCGAAGGGTGCATGAACAGCTTGGCATGCAATTACGACAGCACGGCCACAGCGCCTGGCCCTTGCGAGTTCTTCTCAGCCTCGTACGGTGCGGGATTGGAATTCGTGATCGGACTGGTTGATGATGAATTGGGGTGTGATGGAGGATACGCGGTGTCTCAGAGCTTGCCCATCGCCTTGGTCGCCACCGAGAATGGGATGATGTGGTCTTTGGACGAAGATGTGGAAGCCATTTTGATCGAGGAAGGCTTTGAACTGGTCGTAGCCGACTTGAACACGCAACTCGTCAGTTTTTGTGGGGATGACATGAATGTCCTCGACGCCGCAGGAAACGAATACAGCTTGCAATACGACGGAACAGGCTACATCAATGGCTTCCTCGAAAACTATTTTGCCCCAGCCGAGAATTTCGAATTGGGGTGCGGTTTGGAAACGGCATGCAACTACAACCCATGTGCGTTGGCTGTGGACAGCCTGTGTTCCGAGATGGTCGGCATTCTGTCCACGAACAACGCCACAGGGCTCTTGTCGTTGGCCGTGGACGGCGGAATTCCTCCGTACGACTTTGAATTGCTCGACGGCAACCTCAACCCTACCGGCGTCAATGGTGGAACTGGAAATGCATCCATTGCATGGGATGGCCTGCCCGACGGCACCTACTGTGTGGAAGTCACAGACGCCGCGGGGTGCGTGGAGGTGTTTTGCGACAGCCTGGGGGTTGCGGACGGCGTGCACAACTTCGTCCACATGGACTGGCAATTGTTCCCCAACCCAACACAAGGTGTACTGCAGGTTCAGCTCGAGGTGGCCCAGCCCTGCCAACTCGCCATTTTTGACGTTGGCGGGCGTGAAGTCAAAACATTCCGATTGACCCAAGTTGGCACAACAGTCGATGTTTCTGTGCTGCAACCAGGGTTCTACCACGTGCAACTCAATCACAACGGCATCACAAGCTCGCGCCACCTGCAAGTCGTGCGCTGATTGTGGCCCCTTGCCTCCTTCATCGAAAAGCCCGGCCTCGAGGTTCGGGCTTTTTCGTGGAAGACAAGGTTACCTTGCATCCATGACGGATTTCATCCTCTCCCACCTGGAACAAGGCGTGATGACCATCACGCTCAACAGGCCTGAGGTCTTCAACAGCTTCAACCAACACATGGGACGGGCGTTTCAACAAGCCCTAGACGCTGCCGCCCAAAATGACAATGTCAGGTGCGTGGTCATCACCGGTTCGGGTCGCGCCTTCTGCGCTGGACAAGATTTGAAGGAGGTGACCTCTGACACCTCTCCAGGGTTCAAAGTCATTGTCGAAGAAACTTACAANCGCAGCATCCGACTCATTTGCAACATGGAGAAGCCCGTCATCGCTGCGGTCAATGGGGTGGCCGCCGGTGCAGGCGCCAACATTGCGCTCGCTTGCGATTTTGTGGTGGCAAAACACTCAGCCAAGTTCATTCAAGCGTTTGCCAAGATTGGGCTGGTGCCCGACAGCGGTGGCACTTTTTGGCTGCCTAGGCTCGTGGGTATGGCCCGAGCCAAAGCCTTGACCATGCTTGGTGCCCCATTGTCTTCGGCTGAAGCAGAATCGATGGGTTTGATTCATTTGGCTTCCCGCGAAGACGAGTTTGACAACAACGTGAATCAATTGTCGCAAACGCTGGCCAACATGCCCACGAGAGGATTGGGCATGACCAAAAAAGCCCTTCATGCAGGATTGATCAACTCACTGGAAGAACAACTGAGCCTGGAGTTGGAATTGCAGTTTCAAGCTGCTCAAACTTCGGATTACGCAGAAGGAGTCGCAGCCTTCTTGGAGAAGAGGACACCAAAATTCAAGGGACAATGAGCGGAAGTTGGATTTCCATCGAGGACACGCTTCCAGCACATGACCAGCGAGTGCTGGGCTACATTCCCGGAAACAAAGTTTTTCTTCCTGGAAAATCTCTGGAATTCGAAGTGCGGGAAGTNGTCGTGTTGCGTTTTTGTGAGAACTTCTACTTGCACAACGAAGAAAAAGCATCCAAACACGGCGTGCACTTTTGGGCAGGCGAGGGCAACAGCAACCACTACTTTTCAGACGTGACCCATTGGATGCCTGTGCCTGACTCCCCGGCGGGATAACTTCTTCAGCCGCACAAGGCCCCGATNGAGGCCAACAACACCATCAAATCCGACACTGTCACCGCGCCATCTTGGTCTAAATCGGTGGGGCAATCGTTCGTGATTTGAAAGATGCAGGTGCCGTCGTCTTGGTTGGCGCCTGCTTCAAAGTTCGACGCATCCTGGTACGTGCAGCCCTGGACAATCCACCCTTGACATCCTTCGTCCTCAACGGCCCACGGATTAAATGCCACATCCATAGGGTCCGTGCAACCGGGACATGGTTGTGTTTGATTGAAGCACGAGGTTCCCAAATCAACATGGCCATNGCCTGGGNTGACCTCGAATNCTCGAAGAATGGTTTCTGCTTCGCCGTCTGGGCGAATCACATGGCCTTCGTACATGCCTGAACCAAGCAACACCGTGAATTGTACGGTGTGCCATGCGNCATTTGAAGGTTGCAATGACAACACGGGCTGTGGATTCACGTCGTCGACTGTCGACAACGCCCAGGTGCTTTGCAGCAGGCTCCAGCTCCAATTGCCCTCAGCGATTTCTTGCGAAAAGTCAACCCTGAATTGCACCTCGTGCAGGCATGTGCCGCCGTCCACAGTCGCGATCGGGTCAAAGTTGATGGCGGACACGTCCGTGCAACCGAGCACTGCATCCTGCCCATCGCAATCCTGATCCACTTCATCTCCAGGAAAATCAGGTGCGCCAGGATAAACTGTGGCATCCAAGTCGTTGCAATCGCCATCCACATCGGTCCATGAATCGCCGTCGTAGTCCACACCAAACAAGCAAGGCGCGTCCGCCAACAACCATGGAGAACTTGAGACATTCACTGCAGAATCGATGACGCACCCTGTCACCATGCCCAATGGATACTTCCTGGCCCGATACAAGTTGGCACTCGGCGGAAGTCGAACCTCCATCGAAATCTGACCTTCTTGGGTCACTTCCGTAACCCTTGTGCCAAACTCCGGCGTTCCAGCTGTTCCCCACGCAATGAGTGTGTTGCCGTTGTCCAATCGAATGGCGCTCCCTTGGGCGCCCGCATACACCTGGTCGGGGTGTTCNAATTGCCATGCGTTTTCCGCCGTCCAAGCGACGGTATCCAGCTCGAGCTCAAGCGCCCGAGAACGTGCTTCAGGACCGCCATTTCCATTGTCAAACAGCAAGATGCGTCCATCGCCAAGGTCGTGGACATCGTGTTGACGTNCAAAACCATCCCAGGCCCCATCCGCCAGCACAAAATCGCTTTCCACTCCTCCCAACTTCCAATGGACACTCCAGTCCTCTGGCCACAATCGAACAATTTGACTGCGGTTGCGAAAGCTCATCAAGACACCACCGTGTTGGTCCAATTGAACTGAGTTCCAATGGAGGTGGTCCACCGTGGAGAAGGAGACAAGATCCAATCCGGCATCCACAGGAAAATGGTCAACTCCACTCCACGATTTCAACACATTTTCCTGCTCGTCCAGATGAACCATCAATGGGTTAAGGACCACAGCATCCACGGCCCCTCCCATGTCAGACAGGTCCATGACAACCTCCTCCAACATCACCACCAAATAGCTCCCATCTTCGAAAAGATGCACGTCGTGGTAATCGTCGTCGTGATCAAAACTCTGGGTCAANGTGTCCACAGGTGTGAATTGAGAATCCACCACCGTCCATTTTCGGAGGACGTAGTTGTACCACACAAATTCTCCCGGACGCCATGGCTTCATGTAAAACCCTCGAAATGGCGTCTGCTCCGCATACACCAGTTCGGAAGTCTCATCCATGACACATGCATACATGCTGGTCGGAGATTGGACCATGGACAACAACACATCCCCCGGTTGGACCGGAAGACCTGCAGGCTGACCGTTTTCATCCACTCCACCAGCAGGCACAATGATTTCCGGTTGAAGGTTGTCGAGCAAAGACTGAGCNCNAACTGCATTGGGGACAAAAGGGAGGCCCAAGGCCAACANCACCAAACAATNCACCAGCACACTGGGGAGGAGGAACGAATTGGAGCAATTGAAGTTCTTCATTCTGTGGTCACTGATTCATGGTGAATTGAGCCACCGCCGCCATGCCTGCAGTTTCTGTCCTCAAGCGCAAGCTGCCGAGGTGAACTGGCGTGGCTCCAGACGCGTGCAGCCACTCCACTTCTTCTGCGGAGAAATCTCCTTCTGGCCCCACAGCCAGCCAGGCGTCCGCGTGGTTGGATTGCCAGTCTAACCATGCGACCCTGCCTGGGACGCTCGACAACGCATCGTCGCAGTGCGCCACGGCACCATGGACGTCTTTCAAATGCGGGTGGCGGTCGAACACCTCNCCCAAGGGGCTGGCTTCGTNCAACACGGGCATCCACGGCCTTTGGCATTGCTTGGTCGCCGCCACGACCACTTTGGACCAGCGCGCGTGCTTGTCCGTGCGACGCTCGCTGCGGCGGGTCCACACGGGGATGATCTCTTTGACCCCCAACTCTGTGGCCTTCTCGACCAACCATTCGAAGCGGTCGGTGTGCTTCGTGGGGGCCACCACAAGGCTCAATCCCGAAGGACGCTCCTCCAGACGAGACACCTTGTCCACATGCACCGAAGCCTGGCGCTTGCCGACGCGGACGAGCTCGCCGATGGCCACGCAGCCCAGGCCATCCATCAACCGCACCGAATCCCCTTCCCTCATCCGCAGCACGCGGACGACGTGGAGGGCTTCCTCCTCAGTCAATTCAAGGACACCAGGTTGGAGGTCCGGATGAAAACACGTGTGCATGGGGCAAAGGTAATCCTGCCCCGTGGCTCTTCAGGCGGAAGCCACCCCCACCCGAGGGGCCCCTGCCTTCATGTCGTCGGAGGCCGCCGCTTCAAACTGGGCGAAGTTGGCTTCGAAGCGCTTGGCAAGGTCCTGGGCCGCCGCGTCGTACGCGTCTTGATCCGCCCAAGTGCTTCGGACGTCCCACAAGTTGTCAGGCACGCCGTCGCAGGTCGCGGGCACATTCAAGCCAAACACGGGATGCTCCACCATGGAAACGTCGTCCAACTTCCCTTCCAATGCCGCCGAAATCATGGCCCGGGTGTGCTTGAGCTTCATGCGCGTCCCCACGCCGTACCCGCCTCCAGTCCAACCCGTGTTGACCAACCAAAGCCGGACGCCATGGGCGTCCATGCGGTCGCCCAACATGCGCGCGTACTCTGTCGGATGGAGAGGCAAGAACGGCGCGCCGAATCCCGCAGAGAAGGTGGTTTGGGGCTCCACCACGCCGGCTTCTGTGCCAGCAACCTTGGCGGTGTAACCGGACAAGAAATGGTACATCGCTTGGCCCTTGTTCAATTTGGCCAACGGTGGCAAGACCCCAAACGCGTCGCACGTCAAGAAGAAGATGTCCGTGGGATGGCCGCCTTGCCCGGAGGCCACCGCACCTTGGATGTGTTGAATCGGATAGCTCACCCGGGTGTTGGGCGTGATGCTGTCGTCGTCGTAGTTCGGGGTCACCCCATCCTCTTCAAACCCAATGTTCTCCAACATCGCCCCGTACTTGATGGCGTTGTGGATTTGGGGTTCGCCAGCGGGGTCCAAATGGATGGTCTTGGCGTAACACCCTCCTTCCATGTTGAAGACGCCCTCTGACGTCCAACCGTGCTCGTCGTCGCCGATGAGCGCGCGATTGGGGTCGCTGCTGAGCGTGGTTTTCCCTGTTCCAGACAGGCCAAAGAAGACCGCCACGTTCCCATCCTCGCCCACGTTGGACGAGCAGTGCATGGGAAACACATCATGCTCCACTGGCAGGATGTAATTCATGACAGAGAACATGCCCTTTTTGATTTCGCCAGTGTAGCCAGATCCGACGACCACAATGGTCTTTCTGCCAAAGTCAATCGCACTGACATTCCCCTGGCGACATCCGTGGCGCGCAGGGTCCGCCTGGAAACTTGGCGCACAGATGACGTGCCACTCGGGGTTCGCCACCCACTTCTCCTCTTCAGAAAGGCGGATAAACATGTTGTCCACAAACAACGAAGACCACGCCTTTTCTGCGACCACGCGAACCGGAATGCGATACCGCTTGTCCGCCCCCACAGCCGCGTCTTTGACGAAGACACTTCGTCCCTGCAAATGCGCTTGAACGTCCTGCAACAAGGTTTGGAAATGGTCCGGAGACAAGGCCTGGTTGATGTCTCCCCAGTCCACCCTTTCGGCGGTGGAGGCATCCTTCACAAGGAAACGATCCTTGGGCGAACGGCCCGTGAACTTGCCTGTGGCGATGGCCAGCGCCCCCGAGGAGGTCAGAACACCTTCTCCGCGGAGCAGCGTTTGCAAAATGAGTTTGGCAGGGGGAAGGTTCCAATGGGCTCGGCCCACGCCTTCGAGTCCGACGGCATCCAAACGCGCGTCGAAGGGGGTGTTTCCAACGTGTTTCATCAAGTTGAGGGTTTGATCATTGCATCCTCGTGTCAAAAGTACACAGACTGCACCCACATCGGTGGCCGTAACTTGGCCCCATGAAGCAGACTTTATTCCACATCTTCTCCACGGTCGGCGTGGTCTTGGCCCTCACACTGGCTGGCTGCGCCACCGAAAAAAACGAGGAGGCGATGCCCGACCCCACAGCCAAAATGAGCCCCGCGGCCCGCGAGCGCATGGAACAGCGTGAAGAGGATGCCTTGAAAAAGCAGTCCATGTCGCAAGACGAGGTGGAAAACAAGATGAGCCCTTACCGCTACGTGGTGAGCACGGAGCTGCATTCCATTTTTGGCCAGTTGGTGAAACAGTCCACCCTGGCGAAGCACATCCACGGACGAGGCGTCACGCTATTGGCCCCGACCGACAAAGCCATGGACGCCATGGGAGATTGGAAGCTGTTGACCCGCCAAGCGTACCGCGCCGAATTGGACGAATTCGTGGGGCATCATGTGCTTCCATTCAACCTTTCTTACGAAAAGTTCAAGGCCAAAGACAGCCACGAATGCCTGGCTGGCCAGATCCTGCCCGTCGATGTGCGTGGCGGAATCACCATCAACGACGCCCGGGTGCGAAGTGGAGACGTGGTGACCTCCAACGGCACGGTGCTCGCCTTGGACGATGTGGTGATGATCCCGTCGTTCTTGCGTTGAACCAAACAACTTTGACGCCGCTCGGGCGGTTCTGACTGAAACCCATGCTCATGCGCTTCTTCCCAGCCCTAGCGGCCCTCCTCCTCGGCTTCAGCGTCGTTCACACAGGATGGTCACAAACCGCACCTGGAACCTGGAATCGGGCCACGTGGATGGTGCTTCATGACGGCGATTCACTCGACCACGCTTGGACAGGGGGATTGACCGCCCCTCAATGGTCTCCCTTCGACGCCGACCTGGATGGGGACGACGACTTGATGGCGTTCGACCGAGACGGAAGTCGGGTCGTGGTCTTTGAGCGCCTGGCCAACGGCGACTTGACAGTCAATTGGGAATGGGCCATGGGGTTCCCCGCATTGGTGGATTGGTGCCTTCTCCGCGACTTCAACTGCGACGGAAAGGCGGACATTTTCACAAGCCACATGAATGGGATTCGGGTGTTTGAAAACACCACCGAGGCGGGAGAAGCTCCTTCTTTCAGCGCAGCTCCTTTGGACTTGACCGCGAGCTTCGACTTCGGCAGCGGGGCGAGCGAGCTCCCCGTC
>PBWG01000096.1 GCA_002729115.1 Crocinitomicaceae bacterium
CGATGATCGCAGCCTCGTCGTCGGTCGGCAGCGAACACGCCACGGCGGCCAGCATCGTGGCGAGGACGACGGCGACATGATGAAGGAGCGGCCTGCGGTCGAGCCTCATGCCCACTCCTCGTCGTCGGGAATATCGCCGATTGGGATGCGCACCGTGAAGCGAGCACCTTTGGAACCGTCGAGGCGGTCAAAACTGTGAGCGACCTGTTCCTGCCCGTGGCGGGAGAAATCGTGGAATTCAACGAAGCGGTGGAAGACGACCCTGCCTTGGTCAACAACGACCCTTACGGAGAGGGCTGGCTCATCAAAGTGAAGGTGAACAACCCCGCAGACGTCGACGGATTGCTCGACGGCGAGGCGTACAAGGCCATCATCGGCTGATTCATCTCTGCACATGGCCTCTGGGGTGACCCAAAACGTCGGTGCACGTGTGTGGTGGGGCCCCGCCCTCGTCACAACCGGCGCGTTGTGCATGCACGCCCTTCCTGGCCACGACCTTGACATGGATTCGTGGTGGGTGACCTGGCACATGGACAAGGTGCTCCACTTTTTGGCGTTCTCGACCTGGGGCCTGGCCATGTCGGTGGCGCTGGCCAAGCAACGACTGTTCCAGAAAGGGTCGCGTTTTGAACTCGTCATGATGGTGGGGGCGGCCATTTTCGGCACGGTCCTTGAATGCTTGCAGGGTGCGTGCGTTCCCAACCGTTCAGCAGACTTGGCGGATGTGGCGGCCGACGTGGCAGGGGTGGCCCTGGCGTTGTTGGCCTTCCGCGTCATCTTTGGTTGCAGACCGGGAAGAATCGCAACCGATTGATTAATTTCACCCCCTCAAACCCCGTCTCATGCTTCGCAGAAAGACCCCCCAGGCCGACCTCGAGAACAAGCGCTCCACATGGAGGGCCCTCGGCTTCGTGGCCACCCTGTCCTTGATTTTGTCGGCCTTGGCCTGGACGTCTTACGACGTGGCCATCACCCGGGCACTCGACTTCGAAGCGGACCTTCTCGAGGACGAGGAGATTCCAGTGAACGTGGTGACCCCACCGCCGCCACCGCCTCCCCCCCAACAGACCACGGTGATTGAGATCGTCGACGACGAGGAGGAAATCGAGGAAGAGTTGGAGATCGAGGACATCGAACTCGACGAAGACACCGAGATTGAAATCATCGAAGACGACGAAGACTTCGAAGACGACACCCCCTTCATGATNGTGGAAAACATGCCGGCGTTTGGGCCNTGCACCAGCATGCGTGGCGACGAGCGTCACCAGTGCACCCAAATGGAGATCATCAAGTACGTGAGTGGCAACACCAAGTACCCACCCATCGCCAAGGATGCAGGCATCCAGGGNACGGTTTTTGTCTACTTCGTCGTGGGGAAGAACGGCAAGGTGAAGGACGTGAAGGTTCTCCGTGAAGTGGATCCTCGCTTGGACAAAGAAGCGGTGCGCGTCGTCGAGAGCCTCCCTCAATTCGAGCCCGGCCAACAGCGCGGCAAGGCCGTGTCGGTGCAGTACACCATCCCGGTGAAGTTCATCATCCGCTGAACCAGCTGATTCCTTCGAACCAGCCGTCGACGGCCAGCAGGCCGTAGATCAAAAAGAGGAGTGCCCCCCAAGGCATTCCTCTTTTTGCGTAGAGGTAGATGCTCACGGTGTCGATGACCATCCANTAGATCCAATTGACGGGGTCGCCTTGGATCATCCACCATGTGCCNATCACNCTGAACACGGTGGTGAAAGCGTCCAAGGTCGGCATGCTCGANCCGCGCTGCTTGAGCCATGGAATCAAGGCCGCCCAGGCCACGGCGCCAGCCCCGACGGCGAGGGCATGCGGGAGCCATCCGTGCATGGNCACNTGCCAATCGCTGTCGGCCGACAACCATGCCCCGTACCCAGCCATCAGGAGGTAGAAGCCATGCAGGCCGGTTTCAGCCTGGAGCTTGCGGTGCCAACAGGCCCAGCCCAGTCCCACGGCTCCCAAGGCAGCAAACACGTACGCCAGGGGAAGTTGACCTTGGAGGTAGAGGTAAGTGTAGGCCAAGTTGAGCACCACGCCGGCCACTTCTGCCGCCCTCACCATGGCCATTGGGCCAAAACGTGGTTCACCCTTGCCTCAGGGGTGTCTCCCTCGGCGACGAGGNGGTGANGGTGCGCCAGGTGGGCTCGGTATTGGGCTTCGAGGGCGAGCCGATCCTCGAGCCTGGGCATGCTTCGCAAAGCATCCTCCTCCCACACCTCGAGGGTCGGACACAGAATGTGCAGGTCCACCGAGGGCCAGGGTGGTGTCAACGGGTGCCAGCTGAATCCCAACACGTGTTCTGACCACATGCGCAANACGAGGTCTCCNGTGTCGCAAACCACCCCGGGGTGTCCAGCNCGGGCGATGTCCGCAGCCGCGTCAGTTTGAGACTCGTGCAACGCGTCGAACGTCTCTTCCGTCACCTGTCCGTTCAGCACGTCAGGGTGCCTCCGGGCGTGCTCTCCCACCATGGGCCATCCAAGCCGCTTGGCGAGAAGCTCGGCGAACGTGGTTTTCCCAGAGTTCTCGACCCCGGTCACCACCACTCGTTTGAAAGGGATGCGCTCAGCCATGCTTCAAGGACGGGGTTGATCTTGGAATTCACAAAGGCAAGGCTCGGACATGAGCACCTTCGCTTGGGGCAACATGCTTGAAACGAGTTCTTGTTCTTCTGCGGTCATGTCGTTGTGGAGCAAGTCCAAAGTCCGCAAATTGGGCAGGTCCCCCAACGAGGCGGGATACAGTCCAATCAGGTTGCCCCACAAGGCCAAATGGCGCAGCGACACCATGTGGTCCACGTCCAACGGAATCTCTTCGATGAAGTTGTCCCCCAAGCTCAGCGTTTCCAGCTGGTCCATGCGCAGCAGCACATCGGGGAAGGCGTTGAATCGGTTTTGGTCCAAAAGAAGGACCTGAAGCGCCTCCATNTCGGCCAGCCAAGGGGGCAGGTCGCTNAGNCGGTTCTTGTGNAGCATCAGCACGCGCAGCGCCGNGAGCTCCACCAGGCCTTGGGGCAAGGTTTGCAATTTGTCTCGGGTCAAATCCAAAGCCACGACTGGCGTGCCAGCCCGATGTGCGGTCAGGGCGTCGTCCAGGTCGTCNNACCAAACGGTGCCTGCACCCACCCCGGGAATGCCCTCGCGACGCGCCTGGCCCCATGCCGCGGCGCAAGTTGCCATCGCGGCCAGCAGCATCCAGGTTCGCCATCCNGGCCACGTCATGCTGCGCCAGGTTTGGNGGAGGAGGCCAACAGGCCCAACGCCCTGGTTCGNTCGGCCTCCAGGGCCGCGACCAACGCCTCTTTCGAATCGAACTTGACTTCACCGCGCATCCAATGCATCCAACGCAACGTCAGGGGCTTTTCGTACCAATCGCCTTCGGCGCCGAAGACATGCACTTCCAGGGAGGCGGGGGCGTCTTCGTGGATGGTCGGGCGTGTGCCCACGTTGGCCATGGCCGGATGCCAGTNGCCATCTGGGGTTNGGCACCACACGGCGTACACCCCATGGGCGGGGAGCAATTTCAGCGGGTTGTCGACATGCAGGTTGGCCGTGGGGAACCCCAGCTCACGGCCGAGCGCCTCGCCATGGACCACGGTGCCCGTGGTGGGGTAGGGCTTGCCCAGCCAGGTGTTTGCCTCGTCGACCCGCCCGGCTTCCAGGGCTNGCCTCACTTTCGTCGAGCTGACGCGGACGTCCTCCACGCGGTGTGCATCCAGGGCCTCGACCTCAAAACCAAANGCTTGGCCGAGGGTGACGAGGGTGTCGAAGTTGCCGGCACGGTGGCGCCCAAACCTGTGGTCGTCTCCAATCACGACCGCCACGGGCTTGATGCAGTCGGCCAGCAGGGTCTTGGCGTATTCCCACGGCGTGAGGTTGGCCAGGTCTTTTGTGAATGGATGCAGCACCAAGTTGTCGAGCCCGGCGTCGGCCAACAATTCACGCCGCTCCTCCAGGGTGTTNAAAAGTTTCAGTCCGTGGTGGTTGGGGTCCAGCACCACCCGGGGATGTGGGGTGAAGCTGAGCAGGGTGGTGGAGGCGTTGTGACGGTCCGCAACCTCCCGCAGTTGCTGCAACACGGCNCGGTGGCCGGTGTGGACGCCGTCGAAGGTGCCCACCGTCAACACGGTCCGTGGTTGTCCACTGGCGTGGCCGGGAAACTCAGAAGCGTGGTGATGCACTCGCACCATGCAAATTTAGTTGCGGATTTTCGCGTGAGAGCAACTATTTTTAGCCCCGATTTAACGAGACAAAACCATCCCAATGTCTGCACAAGGAGTCATTTCACAAGTCATCGGCCCAGTCGTTGACATTCGCTTTCCCGAGGGAGCTGCCCTTCCCAAAATTCTCGACGCACTCGTGGTGCAGCGTGAAGGAGGCAAGTTGATCCTCGAAACCCAAAAGCACATCGGCGAAGACACCGTGCGTGCCATTGCGATGGAAGCGACCGAAGGGTTGAGCCGCGGCATGGCGGTGGAAGCCACNGGAACAGGCATCACGATGCCAACAGGAGAAGGCATCAAGGGNGGTCTCTTCAACGTGGTGGGCGAAGCCATCGACGGCATCGCCAACCGTTCGTTCGAAGCNGGNCGCAGCATTCACCAGGCGCCCCCCAAGTTCGAAGACTTGAGCACCTCGACCGACGTGTTGTTCACAGGCATCAAGGTGATCGACTTGATTGAGCCTTACGCCAAGGGTGGAAAGATTGGGTTGTTCGGTGGTGCGGGTGTGGGCAAGACGGTCCTCATCATGGAGCTCATCAACAACATCGCCAAGGGCTACGAAGGCATCTCGGTGTTCGCCGGCGTGGGTGAGCGCACCCGTGAAGGAAACGACTTGTTGCGTGAGATGATCGAGTCTGGCGTGATCAAGTACGGCGACGCATTCGTCGAGTCCATGGAAGCCGGGGGTTGGGACTTNAGCAAAGTCGACAACAACGAGTTGGCCAAGAGCCAGGCGACGTTGGTGTTTGGCCAGATGAACGAGCCTCCGGGTGCACGTGCACGNGTNGCCTTGTCTGGTTTGACCGTGGCAGAGTACTTCCGCGACGGCGACGAGCAAAGCGGCGGCCGNGACATCTTGTTCTTCATCGACAACATCTTCCGTTTNACCCAGGCAGGTTCTGAGGTGTCGGCCCTCTTGGGTCGGATGCCTTCGGCGGTGGGTTACCAGCCCACNTTGGCCACNGAGATGGGGGCCATGCAGGAGCGCATCACNTCCACCAAGCGCGGCTCGATCACGTCTGTGCAAGCGGTCTACGTCCCTGCGGATGACTTGACNGACCCGGCGCCGGCCACGACGTTCGCNCACTTGGACGCCACCACGGTGTTGTCNCGGAANATNGCTTCCTTGGGCATCTACCCTGCGGTGGACCCCCTCGACAGCACCAGCCGAATTTTGACCCCCGATGTGGTGGGCAAGGAGCATTACGACACCGCGGAGCGCGTGAAGGAGACCCTCCAGCGCTACAAGGAGCTCCAGGACATCATCGCCATCCTCGGCATGGACGAATTGAGCGAAGAAGACAAGCAAACGGTGAACCGCGCACGTCGGATCAGCCGTTTCCTCTCCCAGCCTTTCCACGTGGCGGAGCAGTTCACTGGCATCCCTGGTGTGCTCGTGCCCATCGAAGACACCATCAAGGGCTTCAACATGATCCTCAACGGGGATCTCGATCAATACCCCGAGGCGGCCTTCAACTTGAAGGGCAACATCGAGGAAGTGATTGAGGCGGGCGAGAAAATGTTGGCAGAAGCCTGATTCAATGACCGTCGACATCCTCACCCCCGACGCCAAACTCTTCTCTGGAGAGGCCTCTTACGTGGGCTTGCCTGGGGCGGACGGCAGCATGGGCATCTTGGACAACCACGCGGCATTGGTCACCACCCTGCAAGCAGGTCAGGTCATTGTGCGCACAGCCACCGGGGAAGAATCGTTCGACGTCCAAGGCGGCAGCGTGGAGGTCTTGAACAATGTGGTGACCGTCCTCGCAGAGTAAGCGAACGGCACTTCAGACAGCAGACAACGCGGCCTTTGGGTCGCGTTGTTGCGTTTCAGGGATGGTGGTAAGGCTCGCCTTTCAAGATAGTGTGGGCGCGGTAGAGTTGCTCGGCCGCACACACCCGGATGAGTTCGTGGGGAAACGTCAGTTTGCTGAGTGACCATGTGGCGTGCGCACGCTGGCGCAAACTGGGGTCAAAACCATACGCCCCACCCACCAAAAATGCCGTGTGCTTCAACCCGCGGTTCATCAGGCCTTGGAGGTGTTTGGAGAGCTGAATTGAGCCCATCTGTGGACCGTGTTCGTCCAACAGAATCAGGTGATCGACCCCTTTGAGGTACTTCTCGGCCGCGGCAGCTTCTTCTTTCATCACGCGGGCAGGGTCGGCTTTGGCAAACTTGCCTTTGAGGTTGGGCGTTTCGACGTAAGTGTACTTCGTGTACCTGCCCAACCGGGTGTTGTACATGTTCAACCCATCTCGTACCCAGGGTTGACCTGTGGTGCCAATGGCGATCAAGCTCAGCTGCATGCGGCAAATCTACACGGCCGCCCGAATCGCAGGTGTATCTTCGTGCCATGTGGACACAAGCCATGAAACGCGCGGTGGAATGGGCGCTTGAAGAGGATTTGGGGTCGGGCGATTGCACGTCGTTATCGAGCGTGCCGGAGGAGATGGTGCACGAAGGCTTCATTTTGGCCAAGGAGGACGGTGTGCTCGCAGGTGTGGAGGTGGCCCGCCATGTGTTTGAACTCGTGGACGCGACGGTGTCCTTTGAGGCCTTGCGTTCCGACGGAGCACTCGTGACGTATGGCGAAGCCGTGATCAAAGTCAANGGCCCCGCNCGNAGCATCTTGTCGGCCGAGCGCCTTGCGCTCAATTTCATGCAACGCATGAGCGGGGTGGCCACCATGGCGCATCGTGCCCAGGCCTTGTTGGAAGGCACAGNCGCCCGTGTGTTGGACACCCGCAAAACCACCCCTGGACTTCGCGCGTTCGAAAAGTGGGCGGTGGTCTTGGGCGGCGGCACGAACCACCGAATGGGCTTGTACGACATGGTCCTGATCAAGGACAACCANGTGGATTACGCAGGCAGCATGACGGAAGCCTTGCGCGGGGTGCACCGTTACTTCGAGGCCGGCGCGGAGCGCGTGCCCGTTGTGGTGGAGGTGCGCAGCATGGAAGAGCTTCGCGAGGCGCGTCACGCCGCGGCGGAGGTCGGACTTGGGCTGACCCGCTTGCTTCTGGACAATTTCACGCCGGACCAGGCGCGCGAGGCGGTGGCCGAGGTGGCCGGAGCCCTCCCGTTGGAGGCGTCCGGAGGCATCGATTTGACCAACCTCCGCGCGTACGGAGAAGCCGGGGTGAATTTTGTGTCCATGGGCGCCCTGACGCACAGCGTCAAAAGCTTGGACCTTTCCCTCAAGTCTCAACCTGTTCTTCCTGCATGAATCTCCCGGACGGCCCGTTGTTCCGTTGGTTGGCGCAACACGCCACGGTCCTTCGCGTGAAGGCCTTGCTTCGTCGTTTCCAGCCGTGGGGCCAGGAAGGCATGAACGCCTACGACGTGGTCCGGTTTTTCCTGGTGGGTCTGGTGAATGGCGCGGTGGCGACGCGGGCCGCGGCCATTTCGTTTCGGTTGTTTCTGGCGTTTTTTCCTGCGGTCATCTTCGTCCTGAGTGTCTTGCCGCACACGCCCCTGGAGACAGAGGCGGTGATGGACGCCTTGCGGTTGTTGTTCCCTGGGGACACCGTGTCGCTGTTTGAGCAAACGGTGGAAGACTTGCTCAGCCAAACCCAAGGGGCCCTGCTCTCCGTCGGTTTCATCCTTTCGCTGTATTACGCGTCAAGCAGCGTGCATGCCGTGCTTTCTGGGTTCAACGAGAGCGCTTTGTTGGAACAAAAGGGCAACCCTTGGCTCATTCGGGTGTGGTCCATGTTCCTGTTGATCCTGCTTGTGGTGCTTCTCGGCCTTGCGGTCCTGCTCATCGGATTCAGCGGAGACGCGCTGATGTGGGCCTCGGACCGAGGCCTGCTCCCTGGGTCGTCGTTGCCATGGTTCAACGCCGCCCGGTGGCTCGGGGCCCTGGTGCTCATCTACAGCTCGGTGACCCTTCTGTACAACGTCGGCCATTGGGACCGGCTCAAGTGGAGGACGGCCACGCCGGGCGCTGCCATGACCACGATTTTGATGGTGTTGCTGTCGGTGGGGTTCAGCTTTTTCATCGCCAAAGTGAACACCTACAACCGGCTGTACGGCTCGCTGGGGACCTTGCTTCTCTTGCTGGTGTGGGTGAATGCGAACAGCGCCGTGCTGCTCCTTGGGTTTGAGCTGGACGCGAGCATTGAAAGGGCCAGGAGGGAGGCCATGACAAAGTTTGCAGGGGGAGCACGTGGAGGATCGGAAGCGGAGGAGTGAGTGAAGGTTGCAGGTTTGGGCTACATTGGCGCCATGAAGCACATCCTTTCTTTCTTGTTGATGGCCGCCTTGGGAATGGGCGCCGCATGGTCTCAGTCCAACCCCTTGTTGGGCAAGTGGAAGACCAAAGACGACGAAACCGGACGCATCAAAAGCGTGGTGGAAATCACCGAACGCGACGGCAAGTTCTACGGCACGGTGGTGGAGTTGTTCCGCTTGCCTGAAGAGGACCAAGACCCCTACTGCGACAAGTGCGAGGACGACCGCAAGGACAAGCGCGTCTTGGGCATGGAAATCGTCCGCGACATGGTGCCAGACGGAGAGTTGGAATGGGAAGACGGCACGATTTGCGACCCCAAGAAGGGCAGCGTTTACGACTGCGAGATGTGGTTTGACGAAGAAGACATGGACGTCTTGAAGGTCCGTGGGTACATCCTCTTCTTGTTTCGCACCCAAGAGTGGTACCGCGTCACGGAGTGAGGCGCTTCCTCACCTCGTGTGACAACTCGGGCAACGCGCCAGCCAACCAAGATCCCACCAGCACTGTGCCGGCTGCGAGTCCCCCTCGCAGGACGGCCATGACCACCTGACCGAACGTTCCGAGTTCCACGGCAACGTCGGGGGCGTCGCTGACCAGGGGATTCGCGCCCACAAGCAGGGCGATGCCTGCCACAGTGAACCACCCCTTGGAAAAGGGATGAATCTTGAAGATGCGCCACATCATGGCGGTGCGCCATCCCATGTTCCAGAGCCCCGTGAGGCCTGTGGCGACAGCTGCACCCAAAAGGCCCCACCCGAACACCCGCATGAACACGTAGTTGGTCGCGACCGTCATGACGACCAAGCCCAAATTGATGGGCAAGGCCATGCGGTAACGTGACGAGAACTGAAGGATTGGCCCAGCGGTGCCGCCAGAAGCCTCGGCCACGAAGGCCATGCCCACTGCCAGGACAATCCACCTCAATCCTTGGTAGTTCTCGGGCAACGCCAAGTCGAGCGTGGGCATGCCGACCACAATGGCCGCAAGCAACGATGCGGTCATGGCAAGTTGAACCCGGGCCGACTGCTTCAATTCGGGACCGCACGCCTCGGGCCCTTGTCGGGCCACGGCTTTGGACGTCAGCGAACGGAGGATGGGCCCCATCGCCCTGAGGGGCATGCCCACCACGGTGGCGATGAAAAAAGCGAAGGTGTACCGGGGCACCACGGCCAACCCCAACAGGGCGCCGACCATGACGAAGTCGAGGTTCTTGGCCACCACCAGGGATCCTGCATTCCAAAACGCAAAAAGCCCGTACTCGAGCATGGGTTTGGTGTCTTCCTTCAAGGCAGGACGACCCAACCTTGCCCCGCTGGACATCGCCTCCAGGAACATGAACCCCACCGCCGCGACGTAGCTGTAAAGGAACCAGCGGAAAAAGGTCTCAAACGGCATGACCCCGCCCAGGTACGCGAGGGCCAGGCCCAGGTAGCTGCCCTTCAGCCAGACTTCTTGGATGGCGGTGGCGGCCACCGTACGCAGGCGGTGTGCGAGCACCGCTTTCAAGAGCATCATGGCGAGGTACGCCCCGGCCATCACCAAGAACGCGGCGATGCGGCCCTCGAGCAGCCAACCTGCGTCGGCGTCGAGCCACGACAGCACGTCGGAGCCGGCGAAGGTGGACGCCCCCGCAAGCAGAACCAGGAAAGCGGTCGGGAACAAGACCAACGTGCTGAGCATGGAGGCTTCGCGTTCAGGGCTGGCCGCCTTGGGGAGAAAGCGCATAATGCCGCTGGGAGATCCCAAGGCCACGACCTGCGCCAAGATGGTGCCCCACGCCGTCAGGATGCGCAGCAAGCCCCACCCTTCTTCAAACCCTTCAAAGGCCTTGGGCAACACGTACATGGTGTTGACGGCACCCAACACCAGCCCCGTGCTGAGGACGACGGCGTTTCTGGCGGATTGTTTGGCGACGATTCCCATGCGGAACGCAAGTTGGGGCAAATCAGTAGGACGACGAGGCAGGTGGGTCGAGGACCACGCAATGTTCGCAGTATTTGGCGTCTGAAGCGTGCTCCAACACNTGGCCATCTNCGGCGAACCGGTCCAAGGTGTCGGCGAGCCAGGCGATGAACGTGTCGACGTGCTGGGGACGGACCAACGATTCTCCGTCGATGTTCAGCGACAGCAGGCCGGCCTTGACGTTGCGACCCGAGCGAATGGCGGCGGTCACCCCGGCAGCTTGCGCTTCTTCATCCAGGGTGGCCAGCACCATGGTGGCATACACCACCAGTTGGAGGGCTTTTCCTTTTTGGCCGCCTTCAAGTTCGGCGGTCCAGTCGCCCTTCAGTTTGAGCTCCTTGGCCTCCACCTTGCCCGTCTTGTAATCCAGCACCCGAGGAATGTCGGCCACGCGTTCGAGGCGGTCGGCGGTGCCGGCAAACGCCAAAGTGCCAAACGCCGTGCCCGGATGTTTCGAAGACAGTTTGCTTTCTCGGTCTTGGATGAACGGGGCGGGGAGTCCAGCCACCAATTCGGCTTTCTCCTGGCGGAGGAATTTTTTCAGGGTGGTGCGCGCGATTTCCAGTTGCAGCACATTCTCCCCGCGTTTCACCAGGCTGGCGTTGTATTCCGATTGCAACGCGTTGGCCAAGTGCCGGTCCAAGGCGTGGGCCACGTCGTCCAAATGGGCCGTGGTCAAGATGTGGCCTTGGGCCTGCTCCAACCCGTGTTCCATGACGTGGTGCACCACGCTGCCCAAGGTGCTGGCCTCCATCGAGGTTTGCAACTCCGTCGCTTCCCCCATGCCGTAGAGGTAGCGGTAGGCAAAGTTGCGGGGACATTGGAGCATCGTGTTCAAAGCGCTTGGAGACATGCCCTCACTCGCCCACGTCTTCAACCGTTCGCGCATGGGGTCGCTCATTGTCAGGGGGCGGATGGCAGGCCGGGAGTCGGGCAATGGCACGTGCAAGGTCACGTGCTCCACCGCCAAATGCGGGGTGCCGTCGGGCTTGTGAAANGACCCTTCCAATTGCATCAAATACCGCGACGGCTCGCCCCCTTCTTTCCGGTCGGGGCTGCTGCGGTACAGCAGGTGAACTTCGCTCGCCCGGTTCAGCAATCGATGGACCAAATACGCGTACCTCGCTTCGCGCTCCCTCGGCCCAGGCATGCCGAGCGANCTCCNGAGGTCCAANGGNAGGAANCTGTCNGGNCNGGACGTTTGGGGCACGGTGCCTTCGTTCATGTCGAGCACNATCACCCGGTCGAAGTCCAACGCGCGCGTTTCTGTCAACCCCATGACCTGCAGCCCGCGGTTGGGTTCGCCCAACANGTCCACCCGCTCTTGACGCAGCATGCGTCGTGCCATGGCGCGGACTTCAGCCGCGGTGGNCATGGGGNGATGCNCATCCTGCAACCGCTGCAACACCGCCAACACCGTCCTGAACCTCCTCCATCCGGCGGGGATCCATGGCACCGCACTCGACGCCACNTCCTCGTCGTCGCCGGCGTGCACTTCGCTGGGCATGGCTTCCAGGCGTCCCTCCAAGGCGCGTGCCCACAAAGAGAGCGCTTCGAGAAACGCCGAGGCTTCTTTCGCCCGAAGCGGGGCGAGCTGCCTCACGTCTTGGGCAAAACCTCGGGCGCCCAGTTCTTCGAAGTCGTCTGCACTCACCCAAGCGCGGTGGGATTTGGCCAAGGCGTGCATGGCGCGACCCACCCCAGGGTTGTGCCCTTGCGTCCGTTGAATGTGGTGCATGACGGGGTGGGCGTGGAAGGCTTGAAGTTGTTCCAGCCTCCACGTGTCGGAGGTGGTCTCGAGCATGGTGAACACCTGGTCGACAAACGACAACACGGGGGTCTCGTGCATGGCCAGGCCCATGGTCACATTCAACCCGTTGGCGTTGGATGGCAAGGCCTGGAGCAAGGTCCCCAGCGTGCCCCCGTCGGGCAGCACCACCAGGGTCTGGTTGAATTGCTCCGGCGTGAGGTTGGCGAGGATGTCGCGCACATGCTGGGTTTGCAAGACGGTCGATGCGCAGCCCACCACCCGAACCTTGGGCGGCTGGCTGGCGAGGGTGCCCTGGACAAGCGGCGCGTTGGGGCTTCTGAATTTGCGGATGAACAGCCCGGCCTCGTTGTGGACGTCGTGCACGTAGGTGGGGTCGGCGTCCCAGAGCACCGTCAACCTGTCGGTCTTGTTCCAGGCGTCGAGGCACTTCCATTCGGCCGTGCTCATGGTGGCCAAACCTGCCGCAAGCACGTGGTCCACGTCCAGGAGTCCTTCCCCTTCCGCGAGTTTCCGGGTCAAGTGGGCGCGGGTGGCCAGGCCGTCTTGCCCCAAGCTGGCGTGCAACTTGGAGTACAATTCGGGCAACCGTCGCCATTGACGCTCGAACGCTTTTTGGTCCTCCGACCACGTCTCCTCCCCAAAGCTCCAATCCTCGATGCCCTGGATGTCGGCCAGGTTTTGAAACACCTTGCCCACGTCGGCCAATTCGTGGTCCACGGCCGCGAAATCGTCCAGCACCACCTTGGCCCACGGCACAAACCGGTCAAACGGCAGGGCGTCTTCGGACGTGCCCACCACCTGATGCAGCCGCACCAAGACTTCCAACGGGTCCGCAGCTTTCCAAGGTGAGGACGCTTCGATGAAGCCAGAGAGCGCGTAGAATTGCGGCAAACGTGCCGGTCCGGTCAACCGATTCATGAGGCCACGACGGAGTTTGGACATCGCCCTGTGGCTTGGCAGCACCACGGCCAACCGGTCGAGCTGGTGGGTCTTGCACAGGGGGTGGTCCATCACCGCTTCGAGCACCTCGTCCAAGAAGGAGGGGCGAGACAACGTGGGTGGAAACGACTGAGAAGTGGGGTTGGACACGGAAGGAGCTTCAGCCCTTCAAGGTAAATCCATTCCGAATGAAATCCCACAGCTCGGTCCGTCCGTCGGTGGTCCCCACGGCCCGCCGGATTTCTCCCCAAAACGACTTGGAGGATGCCACTTCCGGACTGGGGTCGTTGGGCAGGGTTGGCTGCTGGGGCCTTTCGCGGAAGGCGGTTGCGTCTGTCTCTGGATCGATGCCCCGTTCTTTCAAGATGCCAAGCAACTCGTCGCTCACGCGGTAGCGCTCTTTGGCTTGCTCCTGGTAGCCCAGCTGTTCTTCCAACAGCCCAAGGTTGTTCCACGTCACAGCGTCCTCGGGGTCGAGTTCCACCGTGCGTTTGTAATCCTCAATCGCCCCGCGCAAATCGCCGCAAGCCTGCTTCATCCAGCCACGAGATGCATAGCGGTAGCTGTAGTNGGGCTGGACGTCTGCGGCTTTGTTGAGCCAGTCCAGCGCCAGGTCTTTCTCCCCGCAATGAAAGTGGCTGACGGCCCGGTCGTGCATGTCGTCGGGGTTGTGGTCCGCGGCCTCGGGGTGGGCAGCCCAGTGCGCCTTCCAGTTCACCAACGCCTGGGTCCATTCGCGCGCCGTCATGGCGTCGAGCGCGGCTTGCTTGGCCGCGGAGTTGTCAGCGTTGGTGTCGTGAGAAGCTTTCATGCCTTGCCCCATGGGAACGCAAAATTGCGTCAACTTCGTTGCATGGAGTATCCCGTCTACCTCCAAATGACCGAAACCGAGAATGTGGTTGCCATTCAAGGCCCCAACCGATTTTGGGAAGGCCAAATGTTGGGCAACCGAGTGCTCCAACACGACGTGGTTTGCCAGACGTGGCCGGAGCGTCAACGTGTGATGGACATGCTGGAGCCCGACGGTCCGTGGTCCAAGATTTCCAAGGAAGCCTTCGATCGGGTTTGGTCCCCAGGGGGAAAGCCCCCCCAGTTGGATGTGGAAGAGCATGTGGAGTTGGCGGCGTGGACCACGTTTGGAATTTCCTCGAAGGCCAGGTGGTTCGCCCGCGTGGCGACGTTGACGCAGTTGCGTGAGGCGCTCGCTTGGGCGAAGGAGCGCGACGTGCCGTTGTTGGTCCTCGGCGGGGGAAGCAACATGCTGTTGCACGGAGACGTGCACGCCTTGGTCCTGCAAGTGGACATCCGCGGGGTGGAGGTCTCGCCCCAAGGGGCGACGGACGCTGTCGTGTCAGCTGGGGCCGGCGAGCCGTGGCATGGGTTTGTCATGCAGACGTTGGACGACGGATGGCATGGCTTGGAAAACCTGTCCCTCATTCCCGGAAACGTCGGGGCCAGTCCCATGCAAAACATCGGCGCGTACGGCGTGGAGGTGAAGGACCATTTCGCTTGGTTGGACGCCGTCCGCATCGAGGACGGCGCCTTGGAACGGTTCGACGCGGCGAAGTGCAATTTTGGNTANCGGGAAAGCGTGTTCAAACGGGAGGANCGAGGCAAGTGGATCATTGTCCGCGTGGCGTTTCACCTCGACCGAAAGAGTCCCCTCNGCATGGGGTANGGCGCCATCGAACACGAGCTCGCNGACATTCCTGTGGAACGGCGCACCCACCGAGATGTGAGCGAGGCGGTCATNCGCATCCGTCAATCCAAGCTTCCCGACCCGGCGGTCGTCGGAAACGCGGGGTCGTTTTTCAAAAACCCCACCGTNCCAGNAGCCGTGGCCCAGAGCCTCGCGGAAGACGCANCCGTCGATGCCGCAATATCCCCAAGAGGGCGGTGCGGTGAAGNTGGCGGCGGGCTGGCTNATNGAACAGTCAGGCTGGAAGGGACACTCCCGCGAGACCCACGGTGTGCACGACAAGCAGGCGTTGGTCCTTGTGCACTTTGGGGGCGCCACCGGTCAGGAGGTGTGGGCGTTGGCCCAGGATGTGATGGCCTCCGTCCACGCGAAGTTTGGNGTTCAGTTGGAGCCTGAGGTCAACCAGATNCANNTGCACCCNACTGCCTGAANGNAAANGCCTTCAGTGGGGGTCTTGGAACTTGGGGTTGTTCACGAACACGGTGTCTGTGAGCGTGTGCAGGAAGGCAATGAGCGCCTCCTTTTGGACGGGCGCAAGGGCCAATCCGCCTGCGTCATATTTCATGAAGGGATCGAGTGTGCTCGACGGCACGCCGCCCGTGTTGTAATGGTCGATCACCTGTTCCAGCGTGAAGAACCGGCCGTCGTGCATGTAGGGGGCGGACAGCGCCACGTTCCGAAGCGTTGGCGTTCTGAATTTGCCTGAATCCAAGGGGTTGCCGGTCACGCCCGCAAAGCCGGGATCGGCCACGAACACCGAGTCAAGCCCGTTGTTGTGCATCAGGTTGTCGGTGAACTGCATGCCGGCCTCTCCGTGGCAATGGAAGCAGTCGCCGCCGAATTGGCCGCCAGGAACCACNTCGGGGTCGCCCCCTTCGCGCAGGAANATTTGGTAGCCGTTGTACTCTTCCTCGGTGAGCTCNGTCTCGCCCCGGCGCCACAGGTCAAACTTGCTGTCCGAACTCACCATGGTGCGCACGAACTGCGCCACGGCCTTCACGGTCAGCTCAGGGGTGACCTCGTCCGTGCCGAACGCGTCGAAGAACAACTGAGGGTAGTCTCGTCCCGGCTCGTCGGCCTGAAGCCGCTGCACCGCTTGCGGCCAGGGCAGGTTCATCTCGTCGGGGTGTTGTACGGGGTCGAGGATTTGGTCTTCGAGGGTGGGCATGCGGCCGTCCCACAAGAACGAAGGCGCCCACCCCAAGTTGATCAGGGCCATGGCGTTGCGCGTGCCTTGGGCCCCGGTCACCCCGGTGCTGTACTGGGCGGGGTCGGAGAAGCTGTGGGCAGGCAAATGGCATGATCCGCAAGACATGCTGCGGTCGCTGCTCAAAGCCGTTTCCCAAAACAACATGCGCCCGAGCTTCACACCTTCCACCGTCAAGGGGTTGTGAGCCGGCACGTCCATGGGCGGGAAGAATGGAGGGATGACCAGGTCGTAGGGCGTGGGNGACCACACNGGTTCGTCTGGACCGCAATCGCATCCANCCAACGACCACGTCGCCAACACCATCCACAGCCAAGTCTTTCCTCGCAGCATGCTCACTTCAGGGTCCAGGCATCGAGGTACAGCGTGACCCAACGCGTGGCCAAATCCAGGTTGTTTCCGGTGTGGGTTTGGGCATCGACGGTGGGGTCGATCACGTCGTTNGCGCCATGCAGGCACNTGTAGGCATCCAACGTCAGGGTTCGTTCTTGGGCTTCTTCACCGGCTTCGAGAAGCCAGGCATCCTCCCACATGAATTCCACGGTCCGGTACAGCCTGTCGTCTCCGGCGTGGTACGAGAAGGGTTGTTCTGGATCCACAAGCAGGCGACCGTCGTACACGCTGAAGATGTAGCCCGCGGCCCAGCCCCAATGCATGCCCGCCGAGCCGGCGAAACCGAGCGGGTGGTCGGCGGGGTAACTGGCGGGGTCCACGTCCAGGTTTTGGTCGGCAGGCACCCCCAATCCCATGCGCAGGCCGTCGATGTGCCGGTCTTCGCACCCCGGAAGGTTCAGCACCACGTGGTTGCCTTCCTCGGCAAACCGGATGCGTTGAACGGTGTCCACGTTCACCCAGCCTTCGTCCACGTCGTGGAGGGCAAACTGGCTGACGTAGGCCTCCATGCGGTCGAGGCGAA
>PBWG01000097.1 GCA_002729115.1 Crocinitomicaceae bacterium
CGGCTTCGAGCTTGAGCTTCAGGCGCTCCGCTTCCTCAAACCGGAGGTCCGACGCCGCCTCGGCCATGGACGCTTTCAGCGTGGTTTTCACGATGCCCAGGTTGCCCTTGAGCACGTGGCGGATGGCGGCGATGCTTTCGGCGTACTCCGACTCGGTCTGCTTGCCGACGCACGGGCCAAGGCAGTTGCCGATGTGGTACTCCAGGCACACCCGGAATTTGCCCGAGGCGATGTTCTCCTCAGTGAGCGCCAGGCTGCACGTGCGCACGGGGTAGAGCTTCTTGCAGAGGTCCAACACGGCGTGCATGCCTTTCACATGAGAGTAAGGCCCGAAGTACTCGCTTCCGTCGCGCCGCACCTGGCGGGTGGGGAAAATCCTGGGAAAGCGCTCCTTTTTCAAGACGATGAACGGGTAGGTCTTGTCGTCCTTGAGTTGGATGTTGTAGAGCGGCTTGTGCTCCTTGATCATGTTGTTCTCGAGCAACAAGGCGTCGGCTTCGCTGGCCGTCACAATCCACTGGATGTCGCGGATTTTTCGGACAAGCAACATCGTCTTTCCGTTGTGGTCGCCCTTGGTGAAGTAGCTCGAGACGCGCTTCTTCAGGTTCTTGGCTTTCCCGATGTAGAGCAGCTTGCCGTCGCCGTCGAAGTGCTGGTACACCCCCGGTTCGTGCGGCAATCGGTCCAAGATCGCTTGGATGTGTTCGGAGGCGGCCATGGTCCAACGAAGGTAGCCTCCGCAGTACTTTGCGGGCATGAATTTGGTCACGGGCGCGACAGGCATTGTGGGCATGCCAATTGTGGTGAAGCTCCTTCAGCAAGGCCAAACCGTCCGCGCCCTTCACCGCCCCTCCAGCCAGCGCCAGCGCGTCCTCGACGCAGTGCGAGAGGCGTGTCCCGATGGGCTGGACCGGTTGTCGTGGTGCGAAGGTGACGTGACCGACCAGGCCAGCTTGGAAGACGCTTTGGACGGGGTGGACACCGTGTACCATTGCGCGGCCCTCGTGTCGTTCCACCCGGCAGATGCTGCGGCCATGACCCGCATCAACGCCGACGGCACGGCCCACTTGGTCAACGCCATGCTCCATTGCAACACGCCNCGCTTGGTGCACGTGAGCAGCGTCGCCGCGTTGGGACGCAAGGCTGGGGAGCCCACGACTGAAGACACCCTGTTCGAGGAACAGCCGGGCACCACCGCATATGCCCGCAGCAAGCACCGCGCAGAAATGGAGGCGTGGCGNGGCGCCGCAGAAGGGCTGGAAGGCGGCCTNGTGGTCGTCAACCCGACCGTGGTGTTGGGNCCNGGCGACTTCANCCGCAGCTCGGGCGCGNTGTTCCGCCACATCGACAAAGGGTTGAAGTGGCACCCCACAGGCAGCAACGGCTTCGTGGCTTCGGAGGACGTGGCGGAGGTGTGCGTGCGCTTGGGCATGAGCGACGTTCGCGACCGGCGGTTTGTGTTGTGCGGCGACCAATGGCCGTACCAAAAGGTGATGGACCACATCGCCGATGCGCTGGGCAAACCCAGACCATCACGTCCCGTGCATCCCTGGATGCGCGGCCTGATTTGGAGGGTCTTTGCGGTGGCGGAATGGATCACGGGCAAGCGCGCCGTGGCGACCCGCGAGAGCATCGGCAACACCGGCGCGAACCACACCTACGATGGAAGTCGCGTGGTGGAGGTCATGGGCACGGTGGGTCCGGCTTGGAATTACACTCCCCTGGAGCAAGCCATCTGGGAGACGGCCGCGGCGTACCGCGCTCAGCGGGGCAATTGATCGCCGCCTTTGGGGCTGGCCTGGTCAGGACTTGGCGGGCGGAACTTGGCCGATTGTCCTGACACGGTGGTGTCGTTGTGGTTGAGCTCGGCCTCCATGTCTTTCAACCGGTCCACCACGTTGCGCAANACCGATTTCATGGCGGCAGGCTGTCCCCACCACCACTCGTGGCTGCGCTCAAAGCGCGCTGCACTGACGCCGGTTCTGGCCCACACGTCGTTGTAGGCCTCTGCCAAGCGTTGCCGTTCGTTGTCGTTGCGGTAGGTGCGCAGTTGGGCGACGCCTTCCACAAGTTGGACTTCCGCAAGCANCAGGACAAAGCTGTCTTTGGGCAGGATTCCTGAAGGCGGCGCGGGGNCCACTGGGCCGTCCACCGGCGGGGTGGTGCATCCGAGTGCCNAGCGCCATCGCGCCCAACAGGGCTGCCAGAATCAGACGCCCTGCCATGTCAACGCGCGAAGGTCAACCGTTCCCCCACGTGGTGGCCGTGGGTGGTGGTGATGCGTTGGCCGTCCCACACCTGGGTGCCGTTCACCCACGTCTCGTGCACNCGGCTNTTGAANGTGTGGCCTTGGAACGGGGACCAGCCGCANTTGGACATCACGTTGCCTTCGTGGACNGTCCATGGATCGTTNGGCTGCACCACCACCAAGTCGGCCTTCATGCCGGGGCGGATGAAGCCTCGGTCGGCCATGCGGAAGAGGCGCGCCACCCGATGGGCCATCAGGTCGACGACNTTTTCCACGGGGAGCAACCCGTCGTGCACCAGGTCGAGCATGGCCACGAGGGCGTGCTGGACCAGCGGCCCGCCNGAGGGGGCCTTGAAGTAGCTGTTGTTCTTCTCTTCCTTGGTGTGGGGCGCGTGGTCGGTGGCCACCACATCTATGCGGCCGTCCAAGATGGCCGCGCGAATCTGTTCCCGGTCGTGGGCCGTTTTGACCGCGGGGTTCCACTTGATGTGGGTGCCCTTNTCGGCGTAATCGGCGTCGCTGAACCANAGGTGGTGGATGCACGCCTCNGNAGTGATNCGCTTGTCNTCNAGTTCCTTGGTNCCGTCGAACAGGNCCAGTTCACGGGCNGTGCTGATGTGCAGAATGTGCAACTGCGTGTTCANCTTGGTGGCCAATTCCACNGCTTTCGAAGAGCTGCGGTAGCANGCTTCGGCGCTGCGGATGAGGGGGTGCTGGTCGATGGGCACGTGCTCACCGTGGCGCTCCTTCGCCGCGGCGCTGTTGGCCCGAACCGTGGCCTCGTCCTCGCAGTGGGTCGCCACCAAGGTGGGGGCCTCTTTGAAAATCCCTTCGAGCACCTTGGATTCGTCGACCAACATGTCCCCCGTGGAGGAGCCCATGAAGACCTTGATGCCGCAGACACGCGTGGGGTCGGTTTTGAGGACCTCGTCCAAGTTGTGGTTGCTGGCGCCCATGAAGAAGCTNTAGTTCACAGGGCTGACCTCTGCGGCCCGGTCGTACTTGTCTTGAAGCAACTCCTGGGTCAGCGCCTGGGGGACGGTGTTGGGCATCTCCATGAACGAGGTGATGCCCCCTGCTGCAGCGGCCGCTGATTCCGTGGCGATCTCTGCTTTGTGGGTCAACCCCGGCTCACGAAAGTGGACCTGGTCGTCGATGCATCCCGGCATGAGCCACTTGCCCCTGCAGTCGTGCACCTGGGCTTGCGCGGCGAGGGCTTGGACTTCGGGGTCGCTTGCGCTTTGGGCCAAATCCACCCCCACGGCCACAATGCGGTCTCCCGAGATGAGCACATCCTGCACCTTGACGGCGCCTTCGTTGACAACGTGGGCTTGGCGGAAGAGGGTGGCGTTCATGGAATCAGGAGGGTTTGTCGGACGGATAGAAGATGCGTTGGAAGCGCATTTGGAGGACCCCAAAAAGCGCTTCTCGGAAAATGTTCATGCTCATTTTGGACGTGCCCAACTCTCGGTCGACGAAGGTGATGGGCACCTCTTGGATGCTGAAGCCGTTGCGCTTGGAGCGGAGCTTCATTTCAATTTGGAACGCGTACCCGACGAATTGCACGGCGTCGAGGTCGATGGCTTCCAGGGTCTCTCGGCGGTAGCACACAAATCCTGCGGTGCTGTCGCGGACGCCCAGCCCGAGGACAAAGTTCACGTAGAACGAGGCGCCGTAGCTCAGGATGAGGCGGTTCAAGGGCCAGTTGGCCACGCCGCCGCCTTTGACGTAGCGCGAGCCGACAGACATGCCCGAACCACCCTCGTCACATGCAGCGCGCAGGCGCAACAAGTCCTCGGGGTTGTGCGAGAAATCGCAATCCATCTCGAAGATGAACCCGTAGTTGCGTGCCAAGGCCCACTTGAACCCTGCGACGTAGGCTGTGCCGAGCCCGAGCTTGCCTTCCCGTTCGAGCAGGTGAATGCGTTCGGGGTGCTTGGTTTGGGCTTCCTTGACCAACGCCGCCGTGCCATCGGGAGATCCGTCGTCCACCACGAGGACGTCGAAGGGGAACGCCAGACCCATGACGGTGTCCAACATCCGCACGACGTTTTCCTTCTCGTTGTACGTCGGAATGATGACCAGGCTTGGGTTCATGTGGTCATCCTCAGCAGGTTCAACTCGTCGTCGGTCAGGTGACGCCAATGGCCGCGGGGCAGGTCTTTCTTTGTGAGGGGCCCGTATACCACGCGGTCGACCTTCACCACTTTGTGGCCCAGATGCTCGAACATCCGGCGCACGATGCGGCTCCGGTTGCTGTGGATTTCCATGCCGATTTCGTGCGGGTCGTTCTTGACGAACGACACTTCCTTGGCCTTCACAAAGCCCTGGTCCAGCACGAACCCTTCCAGCAGCTTTTCCAAATCCTCCGGGGTGGCCTTCTTCGCCAAGGTGACGTGGTACAATTCACGGAGGGCCACTTTGGGGTGGTTGAGGCGCTTGGCCATCTCACCGTCGTTGGTGAACAGGATCAAACCCGTGCTCTCCTTCTCCACGCGGTCCACCGGGGCGATGCGTTCGCGGCACGCGTTTTTGATCAAGTCGCCAATGGTGCGTCGGCCGCTGGGGTCGTACTCCACCGCCAAGAAATTCTTGGGCTTGTTGACCAGCACGTAGCGCATGGTCTCCGGACGAATGGTGTCGCCTTCCACCTTGACGGTGTCTTTGGTGGGGTCCACCTTGAACCCGAGCTCAGTGATCACCTCGTTGTTCACGCTCACCACCCCGGCCCCGATCATGACGTCGGCTTCACGGCGGGAGCAAACGCCGGCTTGGGCGATGTACCGGTTGAGGCGCATCGCGGCCGTCGAATCCGGCACAGGGGCAAACTTGAGCTTGGGGCGCTGGGAGCCGGGTCGTCCTCGGGTGGGACGTGAATTTGAAGGTTTCGCGCCAGGGGTGGACTT
>PBWG01000098.1 GCA_002729115.1 Crocinitomicaceae bacterium
ATCCACCGACCCCTACAGCAATGGGAGCGGGGGCGCCATGCTCGGACAAAACATCAACACCTGCAACAGTGTGATTGGTTCCGCGAACTACGACATCGGACACGTCTTCTCCACAGGTGGAGGCGGCGTCGCGTACCTGCAATCGCCATGCGGCGGCAACAAGGCGGGCGGCGTGACGGGTCAAGGTGCGCCCATCGGCGATCCTTTCGACGTGGACTACGTGGCGCA
This sequence comes from Crocinitomicaceae bacterium, assembly GCA_002729115.1. Classification (GTDB taxonomy): domain Bacteria; phylum Bacteroidota; class Bacteroidia; order Flavobacteriales_D; family Sanyastnellaceae; genus UBA11663. Next base: position 229 of record PBWG01000098.1, read on the forward strand.
CGAAATGGGGCACCAATACGGTGGTAACCACACCCAAAACAACAGTTGCAACCGTGCAAGCTCGGCGGCCTTCGAGCCAGGTTCCGCGTCCACCATCATGGGGTACGCCGGCATTTGTTCCCCGAACTTGCAAAGCAACTCGGACGACCACTTCCACAACCACAGCATCAACGAGATGATTGCGTTCACCGTGAATGGCAACGGAAACACGTGCGCGTCCATCACCAACACCGGCAACGGGGTGCCCACGGTCGACGCAGGGGCAGATGGGCTGGTGGTGCCGGTGTCCACGCCGCTGGAATTGACCGCGACAGGGTCGGATCCCGATGGCGATGCGGTGACCTACAATTGGGAAGAATACGATCTTGGGCCGGCAACCGCGTCCGGGGACAACAACCTCACAAACCCCTCAGGGAGCCAGCCAATCTTCAGGTCGTTCTCGTCCACGACGTCGCCTATCCGGACCTTGCCTCGGGCGCAGGACCTTGTGAACAACTCGACCACCATTGGCGAGCACTTGCCGACCTACAGCCGTCAGTTGAATTTCAAGTGTTCCATCCGCGACAACCGTGCTGGGGGCGGTGGATTCAGCGACGACTTGAAAACGATGAGCGTCACCGACAACGCAGGTCCATTTTTGGTCCAATCGCCCAACGGGGGTGGAACCTTGGTGGGGAACACCAACATTGAAGTGACGTGGGACGTCGCCGGCACCGACGGAAACGGTGTCGACTGCAGTTCCGTGGACATTTTCCTCAGCACCGACGGGGGGTACACGTTCCCGACGCTTCTCGTGGCTGGCACACCCAACGACGGCAGCGCGACTGTGTTGCTGCCCAACGTGTCCACGGGTCAAGCCCGAATCAAAGTGAAGGGGAGCAACCACGTGTTCTTCGACATCAGCAACAACAATTTTGGCATCATTCCAGGGGCCGACATCGACCACGACTTGGCCATTTCCAACGTCGCCGGTCTGAATCCTGGGGCATGCGAAAGCGTCCTCGCCCCAGTCGTCACAGTCTTCAACCTCGGTTTGCAGCCTGCAAGCAGTTTCAACTTGTCGTTGACTGTGGACGGTGGAGAGCCGTTGCTTGTGAGTTGGACTGGGAACTTGACGAGTGGCGAAAGCGTGGATATGCCGCTCTGCGAGGGTGAAGCGTGCTTGGCCTTGGCGGATGGGTTGCATGATGCCTCTGTGCAACTGACCCTCACCAGCGCCGCAGACGAGAACGACTTGAACGACAGTTTCACCACGTCCTTCGAAACCAACGGTGGGACCGACGTGACGTGGACCATTTTGACAGACAACTACCCAGGAGAAACCACCTGGACGGTCTCCGACGCGTCTGGTGCCACGGTGTGGTCTGGCGGCCCTTACGGCTCCTCAGGGACGTCGTATGCTGAGACAACCTGCCTGTCGACGGGCTGTTACACGTTGACCGTCAACGACAGCTACGGCGACGGCATTTGTTGTGGATACGGTCAGGGCAATTTTGAATTGTCGTCGGGTGGCGAAGTGCTTGTGACAGGAGGGGAGTTTGGCGAGACTGTGAGCCTCGATTTCTGCTTGGAGCCCACGGAAGTTGCAGGGTGCACCGATCCAAGCGCGGCGAACTACAATCCGGCGGCCACGCTGGACGACGGGTCTTGCGTGGCTGCAATTTCGGGATGCACGACCCCAACGGCGTGCAACTACAACCCTGCTGCGAACGTGGAAGACGGATCGTGCGAGTTCCCTGTTCAGTACTACACTTGCGACGGAGATTGCATCTCNGACGACGACGGCGACGGGGTGTGCAACCAATTGGAGGAGGCCGGTTGCCAAGACGACACGGCGTGCAACTACGACGAGGCAGCCACAGATCCTGGCGTGTGCTTTTACCCCGACGAAGGGTACAACTGCGACGGCTCGCCGCTTTGCCTTGAAGACCTCAACGCGAACGGGGCCATTGACGTGGGCGACGTGCTGTTGGTGCTCTCCGAATTTGGGTGCCAATNTGACTGCTCGGCGGATGTGACTGGGGATGGCTTTGTGGTCGTGGACGACATCTTGGTCGTGCTGGCGGTCTTCGGGGTGGTTTGTCAATAAGCTTCGCCGCGCATCGCGTCGAGCCCGGCTGTTTCAGGCCTAGCTTTCTGGCATGTTGATGAGTGTTGTTGGCATGGCCGTCCTCTTGGGCTTGGCGTATGCGTTTTCACGGAACCGAAGCGCCATTGCTTGGCGCACCGTCGCAGGGGCGTTTGCCTTGCAATTTGGCTTGGGTGCCTTTGTGCTGCGCGTGCCGNGGGGCCAAAGNNTGTTGTCCAGNNTGACCGACGGCGTCAACGGCCTGTTGAACTACGCGAATGAGGGGATTTCCTTCTTGTTTGGTGAGCTTGTGGGCGAGAGCATCGGATTCACCTTCGCGTTCAAAGTGCTGCCCATCATCGTCTTCTTCGCGTCGCTCATCGCCGTNTTGTACCACGTGGGCATCATGAAGTGGATCATCCGCATTGTTGGGGGAGCCCTTCAGCGCGTCCTCGGCACGTCCAAGGCCGAGTCCATGAGCGCCACGGCCAACATTTTTGTGGGACAAACCGAGGCCCCGCTGGTGGTCAAGCCCTACATCGCCTCCATGACGCAGTCTGAACTGTTCGCCGTGATGGTGGGTGGCTTGGCTTCCGTTGCGGGTTCCGCCTTGGGCGGGTACGCCATGATTGGGGTGCCCGTGGACTACCTCATTGCNGCGTGCTTCATGTCGGCCCCTGGNGGATTGTTGTTCGCCAAAATGCTCATGCCTGAAACCGAAGAGCCNAGGACCGAATTGCCGGACCAGTCCGACGACGAAGCGCCTGTGAACGTCATCGATGCCGCGGCAGGCGGGGCTTCGTCGGGCCTTCAATTGGCCTTGAACGTCGGGGCGATGTTGTTGGCCTTTGTGGCGCTCATCGCCTTGCTCAACGGCGTGCTCGGCGGCATTGGGGCGTGGCTGGGTCGGCCTGACCTCACCTTGGAGTTGATGCTCGGCTGGGCGTTCAGTCCCTTGGCCTTCTTGCTGGGGGTGCCTTGGTCGGAAGCGGTCACCGCGGGGTCGTTCATTGGCCAGAAGCTGGTCGTCAACGAATTCGTCGCCTACTTGAATTTGGCGCCTTACTTGGTGGAGGGGGCAGCTGGTGCGTTGTCGCCCAAGACCGCCGCCATCGTCTCGTTCGCGTTGTGCGGTTTCGCCAACTTGAGCTCCATCGCCATTTTGCTGGGCGGGCTTGGGGGAATGGCACCTTCTCGGCGCAAAGACATCGCCAAGTTTGGCCTGCTCGCGGTGATGGCCGGCACCATGTCCAACCTGATGTCGGGCACCATTGCCGGCTTGTTCGTCGCACTCGGATGAGTGGACGCAACGAGGGCGCGGTGGGCTTGCCGCAGGAGTGGATTCGAAGGAAACGTGATGGACTTGAACTCACCTCTGCTGAGCTTCATGCTTTTGTGGAAGGTGTGACCACGGGTGCCGTCAGNGAAGCCCAAATCGCGGCCTTCGCCATGGCGGTGTACTTCCAAGACCTGACTGTCCAGGAGCGCGTGGAACTCACTCTCGCGGTTCGCAATTCAGGGCGTGTGCTGGCGTGGGATTCACAATCCCTCGGTGGACCGGTCTTGGACAAGCACAGCACGGGAGGCGTGGGGGACACNGTGTCCNTGATGCTCGCCCCCATGNTNGCGGCATGCGGTGCGTATGTGCCCATGATCGCAGGTCGAGGTTTGGCCCACACAGGTGGAACCATCGACAAGTTGGAAGCGATTCCGGGCTACCAAACAGGCGTCGACGTGACGCAGTTTCAGAAGGTCGTCCGCGAATGTGGGTACGCCATTGTCCGACAGACCGACGATTTGGCTCCTGCGGACCGGCGGATGTACGCCACCCGAGATGTCACAGCGACTGTGGAGAATTTGGGGTTGATCACGGCATCTATCGTGTCCAAGAAATTGGCTGCGGGGCTGGAGCACCTCGTGCTCGACGTCAAATGCGGAAATGGCGCCGTCATGCAGGACCCTGCAGCGGCGCGGGCTCTGGCAGAAAGCATGGTGGCCGTGGGCAACGGGGCTGGGATGCAGACGTCTGCGATCTTGACGGACATGTCCGTCCCGCTTGCTTGGTCTGCGGGCAATGCGGTCGAGGTGCACGAAGCGGTGACGTACCTGCGCAACGACGGTCCAAGGCACCCGCGCTTGGATGAGGTGGTGATGTCCCTTGGCGCCAAGCTCCTGTTGCAGGCTGGGCTGCACGGCAAGACTGAGGATGCCCGGAAGCAGCTGAGGCAGGTTTTGGACGACGGTCGAGCCTTGGAGTTGTTTGCCCAAAGTGTGGCGCAGATGGGTGGCGATGCCAACGTGGCAGAACGGCCGGGTCAGGTGTTGCCCCAAGCGCCTTTTGTGCGCCCTGTGCTCGCCCCGCAAGCAGGCACACTGACCTCGTACGACGTCCGCCAGGTGGGCATGGCGGTGGTCCAGTTGGGCGGAGGAAGAACGAGGCCGGATGCGTCCATCGACCCCTCCGTGGGATTGACGAGATTGCCGTTGGTGGGGCAGACGGTCGCACGTGGCGACGCCTTGATGACCGTGCATGCCGCCGACGAGCAAGCCTGGCAAGCGGCCCAGCAGCGACTTCTTGGCGCGATGACGTTCGACGGCGAATTGCAGTTGCCCGATGCTGTNGTGGGNCATGTGGGGTGAAGCGTNAGGAGTGGCGACNTTTNTCGCCATGGTCAAAGTNAAAATGTTCGATTCGNTGTCCCGAGAGGCGATGCCTGCGATGGAAATGCCGCCGTTGGATGCCCAAGCTTTCCACGAGGTGGTGGACAGCCGTCGNAGCGTGAGGATNTACGCCNCGGATGNGGTGCCTGANGACGTGGTGGACCGTTGTGTGGATGCAGCCCANAAAGCCCCNAACAGCTCCAANCTGCAATGTTGGGAATTNCACNGGGTGTCGAGTGCGGACAAGAANCAAGCGTTGGTCGAGGCTTGCTTGGGCCAACCAGCGGCGTCCACCGCCCCTGAGTTGTTTGTGTTTGTGGCGCGTCCAGATTTGTGGAAGCGCAACAACCGGTGGATGATTGAGGAGTTTGACCGCAGGGGGGACACGCCTGAACGGGCATACCAATACTTCAGGAAAATCACCAAAATCGCCTANACCCAAGGGGTGTTTGCATGGGTGAAACGCGTATGGTTTCCAATTCGGGCGNTGTCCAAGCCCACGCCCAGGGAGCCCATTGGTTGGGCCGACATGCGCGTGTGGGCCCACAAAAGCACGGCCTTGTCATCGGCCCATTTCATGTTGGCCATGCGGGCGGAAGGTTATGACACTTGTCCCATGGAGGGNATGGACAGCGTTCGGGTCAAGAGAATCTTGGGACTGCCGCGCAGAAGCGAGGTGTGCATGGTGATCTCGGCGGGAAAGCGGACTGAGAAGGGGGTGTACGGTCCTCGTTTCCGGTTTGGACGCAGCACGTTTTACCACANTCATTGATTCAAGTCAGTTCAAATGAGTTCATTTGAGTTTTTATGAGCCTGTAAGGCCTGCAATTGCCCAACGTTTGGTTCTGTCCTTGGAGAGGGGCCGCTAACCAAACGTTCGTTTGTAGAAGAAGGTCGACCCAGGTCGGCCTTTTTTTATGCTTTGTCCGCGTAGATCAGCCCCATGAGATCTATGCTGATGCGTTTCACAAAGCCCTTGTATCCCGTGAGCATGCCGGCGTGGTAGAATTCGGCCATGGCCAGTTCAGATTCTTCCGGCACGAAGTACGCCCTGGCAGCCTGATACCAGATGTTCAAGGCGCGTGTTTCCATCGTGTGGAATGTGGTCCATTCCAAGGCGTTGAACAGCCGTCTCGCCGTGGTGAAATCGCCGAGCAGCATGGCNTTCCACATCATGCGCAAATCNACGACGCTGTCGATGCNTTCGTCCCGTGAGTACAGGTCCTGGGTGGACCGGAATCGCGCGATGTTCTCTTTGCACGCTTTGACGACTTCCAGGTCTTGGGCCAAGGCGGCCCAATCTGTGAGGTTGAAGGCGAAGTAACAGCTTTGGTGACTCCACTGAGGCCAAATTTGCACGTCCTCACGCAAACCCCGCAAGCAAAGTTCTCTGACCCGTGCTTGTTCTTTCTTGGGCGTGTCCACCTCCGAATGCATAAGCAGGGTGATGCCAAGCTGTCGCGCCTGCACAAGGGGATGNATGGATGGTGACAAGTCCTGAATGGGCGAGAGGTACGGCACGATTTGCGACCAAGGTTTTCCCCTGGCCACCAAGCCAGACGCGATGACGCCGCGTCCGAAAAGCTTTTGTTCCAGGGTCTCTGCAATCGCCAAATATTCTTCCATCATGGGAATCCCAAATGAATTCATGAAGTCCAGCGGGGTGAATTGTTCCACGACAAACCGGTGGATGTGCGGCAGATTCTTGAACTCCCCCCAGAGCTCCATGTTGAAGGTGCCTCGGCGATAGAGCTCAAACCACGAGTCCTTGAACGCATTGAATTGCTTGGCGTTCAGACGAAAGTTGTCAGGATTTACGTGGTCCTTCAAAAACTGACGCATTTCGTCTTTCAGGGCTTCGTCCGATTTGGACTCGCTGGAGACGTGGGTTTGGACAGCAGGTNGCGCAGATGCACGTGGCGGCAGCGCGGTGCGCTGAGGCGACGGAGCGGATTCTTCTTGCAGCAACCAGCCGTCGAAGGACATGTGCCCGCAGAACCTCGCCAANGTGTTCAGCGTCGTTTTGGAGAACTTGCCTTGGTTTTCCACCAACCCGAAAAACCGACGGAGGGTGGACACCGAGACGGGGTACCTGTTGTCAAACGTCTTGAGTTGATCGCTCAGCACCTGGCAGTCCTTGGTGCATGTGATGTCCATGCCACAGGATTGTCCTACGTCTTGGGCGAGTCTGTGAAGTTGGTCTTCGTTGGCATCCATGTCACTGCAATGGCCAATTCATGCGCGTCATGCGCTTGGCGCCGGCCAACCACAAGGTACGGCCGTCGGGTGAAAAGCGGGCCACGTAATGGCTGCTGTCCGAATGATGTGCCCAAGATTGACCGCCGTCCAGACTCACATCCAAGCCGTCAAATCCGGTGGCCACCAACGCCCCATGTTGTGTGGGATGGTGCACAATGGACGACCTGTATCCAGGGCCTTGTCCATCTGCCATGGTCTTCCAGGTTGTGCCGCCATCTGTCGTGGCGGCCAAATTGCCGTTGTTGTCTTCTGGAACTTCCCAGTTTCCGCCCATGGCCCATCCTTCTCGGGCATTACGAAAGGTGGCAGAAAACACGCCTGTCATGCTCGAGCCCCGCGTGACGGGCAATTCAATGGATGTCCACGATACGCCAGCGTCCACAGACCGGAGACAACGTGACGTGAGACCGCCCGTGAAAATCCACACGGTGTCGCCGCGGCAAGCCAAGTTCCCGTTGGAGGCTGCGAACGC
>PBWG01000099.1 GCA_002729115.1 Crocinitomicaceae bacterium
CCATGCCCAACGGAGAAACCGTGACCACGGAGTGGGTGGCGTTCAGCAACCTCTCGGCCGACTTCTCCATCGGGCGTCAAACTGCCGACGGCAGTGTGCAAGAAGACTATTGTCCTGGGGTTTACACTTATGAACTTCAGCATGCTGTGACCTCCACCGGCAACACGGTGACCGGAGATGGTTTCTCGGGAGTGCTTCTAGTGCATCGAAACCGAGTGCTTGCCACCATGATACTTGATGGCCACCAGTGGGAACTGGCCCCAGAGGTTCTTGATTTGAAGAGCCAAGCTTTTGTAGGGGATTATGTGCTCTTCGATGTTGCCCAAAGTGCCGGCACCAACTCCTTTACTTGCGCCGTTCAGGACCAGCACAGCCGGGTCTATCGTATGGAAAGAATGCAACGTTCTCTGGCCCGTGAAAACGCCAATCCTGACTGTGTTGAAATTGCCTTGGACGTGGACAATTACACTTTTGGGACATTCGGCAACAATTGCAATGCCGCTGTCGATTGGGCCGTGGGTGTGTTGGCCGGGGTGGATTTGATTTACCGCAACGAACTCAACGACCTGATCACCCTTCAAGCGACGTACGTCAATGTGTGGGAAACACCTGAGCCTTGGGCCAACATCGTGAACAATGCAGGCTCCATGCTTGAATCCTTCCGGACAACCTGGCTCACGGACAGCGACCTCAGCACGCAACAAAGGGATTTTGTGCACCTCATGACAAGACGAGGAGACTCTGGAACAGGTGGAATCGCATATTTAGATGGGGTTTGCAACAGCTATGGTTACGGATTCAGCGCAGGAATGAGTGCGGCGAGCGACTTCATTCCGCTCCCCTCTTATTCTTGGAACCTTGACGTCGTTGCCCACGAATTGGGGCACAACTTTGGCTCCAACCACACGCATTGGTGCGGATGGAGCGGAAGTGCAGACCACCCCAGTGGCACGGCTGGAGGCGCCATTGACGGCTGTTACGGGGCAGAAGGATCCTGTTCGGACGGCCCAAGTGTCAGCTCAGGCACCATCATGAGCTACTGCCACCTCAATGTGGGCAAGACACTCCAATTCCACCCAGTTGTGGAACAACAAGCCTTTTTTCCAAGCCTGACAAATGCGCCTTGCTTCGGAGGATGCGTGCCAACCGTTACATCATGCGACATCGGGTGCACCGACCCTACGGCGTGCAACTACAGTGAGAACGCCATCGAAGACGACGGATCTTGCTCTTACGATGTCGACGAATGTGGCGTTTGTGGCGGCAACAATGAATCTTGTGGAGGCTGCACAGATCCTTCGGCATGCAACTACGACCCGAGTGCGCCGGTCGATGACGAGTCATGCACGTATGCCCCGCCAGGCTATTCATGTGACTGCACAAGTAATATCGGGCTGGTGGCGGACCTGGGGGCCAGCCAAAGCAGCTCCAGCACCCTCGAAGCCACAGGCAATTTGGCCGCAATTGAGGTCACATTGGTTTGGGTGAACACCAACAACGACGGCAGCTGGGCAGGAGATGCGTTGATTGAAGTCAGTGCGCCAGACGGTTCTTGTTTTTCAGTGGGCGGCTACAATGTGTCCAGCTCATGCGCCCTCGGCACCTTTGCATGGCCTTCAGGCTGGAACGTTTCTGGCTCTGGGACCTACACCCACTCCATCGATGTCAGCGACTTGGGTATGGGTGGTGATGGTTCGTGGCAATTGAACGTCATCAATGGATGGACCAACTCTGGAGGGGTGAATTACGACTTCAACGTGACGCTGTCCGGTGTTTGCACTGGTCCACCAACCTTTGGTGGCTGCACGGATCCTGAAGCATGCAACTACGACGCCTCTGCCACGTTGGACGACGGCTCTTGCGACTTGGGCACCCCGGCTTATTTCGATGGTGATGGAGACGGATATGGTCAATTCTTTGCCCAATACTTCTGCGGGTCGGTGACTCCTGCCGGGACCGTGCTTCTGGACGGCGACTGCAACGACGCCAACAGCACCATGTACCCCAGTGCACCAGGAACTGCCATCGGCATCGACAACAATTGCAACGGCGTCATTGATGCAGACGAGGAAGAGATTGTTTGCCCTGAGGACGTCAACAACGACGGCGCCATCTCTGTGGCAGACGTGTTGGCCTTGCTGTCCAGTTTCGGATGCCTGGAGGCTTGTGAGTACGACGTGGACGGGGACGAGGCGATCTCTGTGGCAGACGTGTTGTTGGTGCTTTCCGCCTTTGGTCAATCCTGCGAATGATGCTCGACAAAACCACCCCCATGTTCAACCACCTCTTGTCTCTGGCTGCATGCGTGGTTCTGGGCTTGGGTCAGGCCTTTGCCCAAGACGCAAAGTTGTTCCAATCGGTGGACGACAACGATGCGTTACGAATGCTGCAGGAAACCCTTGTGGACATTTCGGCAGGCGTGGTCTTGGAACTGAATCCTGACGTGCACCAATCGCTTCGCGACAAGAACCTCGGAGCTTGGACGCTGGACCTCCCCTGCCCTCCTGAATTCCAAGAAGACCACAACATCGCCTCGTGGCATCTTGAATTGACGCGCTTTTTCGCTCACCCTGAGGCCGTCACGGTGGGTTTGACCTCAGAACGTGGTTACGAAGAACTCCAGTACCTACCCCAATTGCAATCCTTCCGAGTTGCGATTGATGGCAAAGCGGTGGGCAGCTTGACCTTGATGAACGACCACATTGTCGGCTCTTTTCACCAAGATGGACGGCAATTTGACGTCATGCACAAATCCGGAAATCGTTACGTGCTGGCGGACATGAATCAACTCCGTCACCACGAGCCTTTCGAGTGCGGCGTGGTGGACTCGGACAAGTTGCCAGTTCGGTCAGACCGCAAACGACAATCGACGGCGGAAAGAATGGACGGCGGATGCGTGGAAATCGCGTTGGATTTGGACTTCTTCACTTGGTCCACCTTCAACAACGTCGACAACGCCACAGAATGGGCACTCGCCATGATGGCGGGGGTCGAGGCCATTTATACTCAAGAACTGAACGGGTTGGCCTTGCTTCAAGCGTCGTACGTTCACATCTGGCAGACGAGCGACCCGATGAGCGCCTACGTGCAGGACGCAGGGGCCATGTTGGACAGTTTCCGCAACACTTGGCAAACCAACAGCGCCTTGAACTCGGTGCAACGGGACATGACCCACTTGATCTCCAAGCGGACCAACACTGGAACAGGAGGCATCGCTTGGCTCAACGTCAACTGCGGGTCCTATGCCTACGGCTTCAGTGCCAACCTGTCCAACACCACCAACTACAACATCAACAGCTATTCCTGGAACTTGGACGTGGTCTCGCATGAACTGGGCCACAACTTCGGCGCCAATCACACCCACTGGTGCGGGTGGCCAGGAGGTGCAATCGACAACTGTGCTTCTGCGGAAGGTGGCTGTTCCAATGGGCCATCGGTGGGGTCGGGCACCATCATGAGCTATTGCCACACCACCTCCACAGGCAAGACCCTCGTGTTCCATCCCCTGGTGGAATCCAATGCGCTGGAGCCTGGAATTGAAGGGGCCAGTTGTTATACGTTTTGTGAAGAGTACACCCCGCCCGAGTGCGCCATCACCGGCATCACGCCAGGCAACCAAATGGCGTGCGACCCCGTCACGGGATTGTACACGCAACAGGTGTTCGTGTCGTTTGAATACCCGCCTGCCGATGGTTTCCTCAACGTGAATGGAGAGAATTGGGGATTCAACTTCAGCCCGCAAGCCATCACCATTGTGGGCGAGCCGGCCAACGGGGAAAGCGTGGATGTGACGGCCTTCTTCACGACCGACGAAGGCTGCGCGCTGAGTGTGCCCGATGCGTACACCCGGCGGGACCCATGTTGCGGCAACCTTCGCTTCTCCTTTGTAGACCCAGAAGCCAACATCTTGCGCATTCGGAACGTCGCCGATTGTCCCACGGACATCGCAGGATGGGGACTCTTGTCTCCCACGGAGCCCTACCACCAGCTCACAGAACTGATTGGCCCAGGACAAAGCACCGTGGTTGGGCCTGGCGAAGAGTTTCAATTGTCCTGGGCTTCCGGGCTTGCTGGCGATTGGCTCATGCTCTTCCTCCCCACCAACAGTGCACACGACTACGTGCAGTGGGGGCCAAATGGCTCGCCCTTGTACTTCGAAGTCTATGATGAACTGGCAAGCATTTGGCCCACCGGAAACAACTCTTACATCCAAGCGCTCCCTCCCTATTCCTACGACGGCAATGGAGACTATGGGGTGGACACCTGGAGCGGCGAGGCCTTCCCTTGCCTCATCAATGAAGTCACAGCGACCGCCTCAGAATGTGATCCAGCCACGAACACCTACACGCTCACGTTCGAAGTGGATGCTCAAGGCGTCCCAGAAACTGGCGGAATTGTCGTCAATGGAACGTTGTTCCCAATTGACGGGCCGTTGATTTCAGGGGAGCTTGAATTGCCTGCGGACGGCACGTGGGTCAACCTTGACGTGTCGTTTGAAGACGAAGGAACGTGTGCCACGTTTTTGGGGAACGCGGTGTTTGGGCCAGGGCCATGTGAAAACACATGCGCCAACGACGTCAACGGCAATGGCGCGGTGGATGTTGCAGACGTGTTGCTCGTCCTCTCAGACTTTGGGTGCGCGGCCGACTGCAACGCTGCGACCGACATTGACGGCGACGGGGGCATCACGGTGAGCGACGTGTTGGCGCTCCTCAGTGCTTTCGGCCAGAATTGCTGAATCGGAAGGTTATTCTACCAGCTTCCCCGGGAACTTGCCCGTGCCCTCGAACTCGAAGCGGACACGAAATTGTTCGATTTCAGGCTCGGCCGGAAAGATTTGGAGGTTCATGGCGCCAGACACATTTCCTGATGTGGTGACCTGGGCAAGCATCACCNTGCCATCGATNGGCGCACCGTTGGCCGCCGTGCGCAACACAAACCAGCTGCCACCTGTGTGGGTCGCAACTTCAAGGGAAGTCTCGCCATTCACGGTGAAGAAATCGTCCCATGGTTCGCTGGGATCTTGGACCATGGTGGGGTCTTCCGCGCGCATCACGCCACTCAACTTCGCGCTTGTGCGCAGTCCAATTGTGGCGTAAGTGTCGTCTTGCATGTCGGGCATCAACTCGAAGAACTTGGGGTTCATGCCCGAGNTGGACCAGCTTCCGTTGTAGNGGCTGTTGAACACCCCCTTGGGCGCNCGCAATTCGAGGGGATGTGTGTCTGTTCCATACACGGCACTCACCCTGTCGCTGTCCGGCAGCAACGCGTGGATTTCATAGCGGANCAGTCCCGGCTGACGCGCCTCAGTCNTCACCACTTCCAGNTGGTAACGCGNGGCGGTGGAGTCGGCCTCCTGGGCCCACGCGGATGGGCCTGCAAGGCANAACGTCATCACCAAGGCCGNCGCGGAAGGAAAAGATGCAAGCCTCATGCTCAAGGGAATTTGGGGAAGCGTGAAAAATCGCGGGGGCGTTTCTCAAGGAAAGCGTCCCTCCCTTCCTTGGCNTCCTCAGTCCCGTAGGCCAACCGNGTGGCCTCACCCGCATACACTTGCTGTCCCACCAGCCCGTCGTCGATGAGGTTGAAACCGAACTTGAGCATCTTGATTGCCGTGGGGCTCTTCGTCATGATCTCTTTGGCCCAAGCAAAAGCGGTGCGCTCCAACTCTGCGTGCGGCACCACGGCATTGACCATGCCCATCTCGTAGGCTTCCTGGGCGCTGTAAGACGCACCGAGGAAGAAGATCTCGCGGGCACGCTTTTGGCCCACCTGACGCGCCAAGTACGCAGAGCCAAATCCGCCGTCAAANCTGGCCACGTCGGCGTCCGTCTGCTTGAAAATGGCGTGCTCCTTGCTTGCCAAGGTCATGTCGCACACGACGTGCAGGCTGTGCCCGCCGCCCACGGCCCATCCTGGCACCACGGCGATNACCACCTTGTTCATGAAGCGGATTTGNCGCTGGACNTCCAGGATGTTGAATCGGTTGACCCCGTTCTCGCCTTTGTAGCCGGTGTTGGACCGGACATTTTGGTCGCCACCGCTGCAGAACGCCCAGCCCCCATCCTTGGGCGAAGGCCCTTCGCCTGTGATGAGAACGACGCCGATGTCCTGGCTCTCGTGGCAGGNGATCAACGCCTCCCAAAGCTCGTCCACGGTCTTGGGCGTGAATGCGTTCCGGACTTCGGGGCGGTTAAATGCGATGCGCGCCACCCCTTCGTGGACTTTGAACGTGATTTCCTCGTAGTCTTTGACCGTTTTCCAGGGAAGCTCTGACATGCCTTCGGGTTTGTCCCAAAAATACGTCACCCCCCGGGCAGGTTAGGCAGCCCCGCCTTCAAGCTGTCAGCAATCCTGCCCAAATGCGGAAAGCAACAGTAGCAAGTCGGATACGATTACGTTTCCATCACCATCCACGTCGGCCTCACATCCTGTGATGCAGCCAAACTCCGCCAGCACTGCTAGGATGTCGGCCACCGAAATGACTCCGTCACCGTTGACGTCTTCGGGGCACACGACTTCTTCTTCGTCTGCCTCCAACGTGCCACTGCAATCGTTGTCAATCCCCACCGCGGTGCCAGGGGCTCCTGGGTACACGGTGCTATTGGCGTCGTTGCAGTCACCAGATTGGAAGGACGCGTTGCCTGGCAACACCCCGTTGCAAGACACCCCGCTCTCCACGCTGCCGTATCCATCTCCATCGCTGTCGAGGAAGTACGTCTGGCCGTACTCGCAGGAACCATCGTCGGTGGTGGCCATTTCGTCGTAATTGCACGCGGTACTGTCAAGACACCCTGGCACTGGATCACCCAACTGGCAGACGCCATTCAAAGTAAATGACAAATCGTAAGTCACTTCAGGTCCCGAGGTCCATCCATTGTACACGGACACCGACCATGTGCCATCCCCAGAAAGCCCAGCCGAAGTCAAATCCACGGCGGCAGTATAAGTTCCGCTAGCAGTTCCCGTCCATTCGTCAGGCCAAACAGTCGTGTAATTGCCCAAATTTGCATCACACGTGGGTGCGTCGTTGTAGCCCCCGAACACCACGCATTGACCTTCAGGAGAAATCACAGTGATGGCCATATCACCTGGCCAAGCACTGCCCTGTCCAGTGAAGTTCAACGTAATGTCCATCACACCAGCCACAGGGTTTCCAGCTCCAATCAAAGAAGTGGCTTCACTCTCCTGTGTTCCACTCAAAACGGCCACAAGTCCTCCTTCAGAACTGCAGTCGCATCCGAAAGCTGGGTCTGGGAAGAGGCACGACCCATCGTCCAAAATCGCGGTGAGGTCGTAGTTGCATGCTTCTGGATTTGTGCAACCACCGCATGAGGAGTTGTCGCCGCCACAAATACCGCAGTCGTCATTTTCAGCGCAAGAACCGTCATCCTCTGTGGCTGTTTCGTCATAGTTGCAAGCCTCTGAATCTGTACAGCCAATGCAGTCAAAGTTGCATGTGCCGTTGTCCAAGGAAGCACCTTCGTCATAATTGCATGCCGTCGGATCGGTGCAACCCAAACCGCAATCTGAATCTCCAAACTGAACCAAGTCTGAACCCACAGTGGCCCCATCTCCATCTTGAGCAGAATCCAGGTCCCCTGATGCCAATACATTTCCATCGGCATCGGTTAAGGTGTAAGTGGCGCCATTCCAACCGTCTCCATAAGTGTCTGTCATGCTAAACGTATAGCAGCCCTGAGCAACACATTCAGTGAAAGATCCGGCATTGCCTTGCACAACAATGCCGTCGCTGGACTCCAAAGCCCATCCAATTTCGCTGTCCCAAGAACCGCCGCCCACTAAAATGGTCAATGCAAATCCGCTGAGGATACAAGTTCCGTCTTCAATGGTGGCATCAGCATCGTAGTTGCATGCCTCTGGGTTGGTGCATCCCCCGCAGGAACTGTTGTCCCCGCCGCATACGCCGCACGCATCGTTCTCAGCACAGGTCCCGTTGTCGATGATTGCCAGCGGGCTGTAGTTGCACGCTGTGGGGTCGGTGCACCCCTCGTCGGTGTTGAACCCAGTGGGGTAACCGTCAAGCACTGTGGCGCCAGAATTTGTTGGGTCCAGGTACTGGCTGACGCCAAGGCCCCAGCTCACGTCGAAACGACCGTAAAAATCGTAAGCTCCGTTGTTCACGCTGCCGGAGCATGCTGCTGCACCACCGTAGAGCTGTCCAATGATCCTGTGGTTTTGATCAAACAAAGGAGACCCCGAGGAACCGGGTTCTGTAACGCCAAGTTCCCACGCATCGATCCACCAGACCGCAGCTCCCCCAGTAGAACTGGTGTAAGGGCTGTCTTCTTCAAAGCATATCTTCTTCACGTCCCCTGAAGGGTGGTGGATGCCGGTGGCGTTGTCTGGCGTGGCGCCCGAGGCATCCCAGCCAGCATACTCCACCTCCCAGCTGCTAGGAGGGGTGCTGCTCAATTCGATGAGCGCCACATCCGACGCGCCGTCGGCCACCAACAACGCTCCGCCAGAGATGCTGTTGTCGGTCGGCCCTGTGCTGCCCGAGCAGGTGCTGCTCTCGTGGTTGAAGTAGTAGGTCCACGTATTGGGGTTGCCCAAGCAGTGGTTGGCCGTGAGGAAGTATGGCGTTCCGTCGTTAGCCGTGTTGTTGACTAGCGACCCGGTGCACGCGGCGAAACCGCCATTCACAATCAGGGCGACCGCCTTCTTTTCGACTTGCCAATCCGCCCCTTCTGGACAGTTCACGTTGATGTTGCATGCACCGCTGTTGCCGAATGGTCCGGCTACACTTTTGGCTGCATCAAGTTGGGCCTCCCGCTGCAGCAGAGAGCGGTACCCTTGCACCACCTGGGAAATGGCGATTTGACCTGGATTGTTGAGACCCACAGGTTCTCGGTATTCCAAAATGACCTCGTCGCCTTCCATCAAGCTCAAAGCCAAGCCACCCCAATCCTTCATGCTCAAATGATTGAATGCACCCTTGAAATTTGTGCGATCTGAGTTGTAAACGAAGAGTTCACCTCCCACGGGAATCTGGAACTCCTCGAGGTAGAAACTCAAGCTGGTCGCCCCTTCCGCATGAATGCCCAAGCGCCATACGCGCAAGCCATGCTCTTCGATCCAGCTGCCCGAATTCTTCAAGTTGAAATCGACTTCATGTTCGATGTCAAACCGCCAAGGCGCGTCCTTCATGGTGGCGGTCACCTTGTCTTCGGCCTCAAGTTGTGCGATGTCAAGTGCGGAAAATGTCTTCCACACCACCTTTTCTGGAATTGGCTTTCCCCAATGCAAAGGCTTTCCACCTTGTTCAATTTGTCCGAGCGCCCAAGTGGGTAGCAATAACGCAGCACATGCTGCAAGGGTCTTGATGTGATTCATGGGTTGGCTTTAACGATATACCAAGGTAAGACAGTCTAGAACAAAAAGAGTTGCTTCGATGGTTAATCCAAATAGATCACCAAGCCAACTTCAACGCGCAGACATCGGTGACATCCCAGCGTTCGTCTCACGCGCAGTACAGGCAGAAAAAACCGAAAGGGTTCTCAGACATGTTCAGACTCGGAAACAACACAAAGAAGCGGGCTTCTGAGTCATCGTTTGGGCCATCGTCAAATAAAAAGTCCCGAAAACACTGGGCTTACGGGACTTTCTAGCGGTCTGGACGAGACTCGAACTCGCGACCCCCTGCGTGACAGGCAGGTATTCTAACCAACTGAACTA
>PBWG01000100.1 GCA_002729115.1 Crocinitomicaceae bacterium
CGACAGCGTTTTGGCCACACCCCAAGGGGGGTACGAGGCAGCCACGAGTTACCCAGGAAAGAAGCTGGTTTGGTCTGACGAATTCGACGGCTCAAGCATCGACTTGACCAACTGGACGTACGATTTGGGCGGCCACGGCTGGGGCAACCAAGAATTGCAGTTGTACACCAACCAAGCGGAAAACGCCTACGTGGCCAACGGCAACCTCATGATTGTGGCCGAGGACAAGGGAAGCCACTACACCTCTGCGCGCATGAAATCCATTGGGTTGCAGGAGTTCCAATACGGACGCATTGACGTCCGGGCAGTGCTCCCCCAAGGCCAAGGAATTTGGCCCGCCATCTGGATGCTCGGTGCCAACTTCCCGACTGCAGGTTGGCCGGCTTGCGGGGAGATTGACATCATGGAATTGATTGGGTCCTCGCCCAACGTGGTGCACGGCACCGTTCACTTCGGGAACGACTACACGCAGCACAACTTCACGGGGGGCGGCACGTCCATCGGGTTCTCGGAAACCTTTTCCGACGAGTTCCACGTGTTTTCCATCGAGTGGGATGAATCTGGCATCATCTGGTTGTTGGACGACCAGGAATTCTTCAGCGTGTCCAACACGGTCAGCGGCACGCAGAACTACCCCTTCGACAACCCCTTCTTCTTCATCTTGAACGTCGCGGTGGGCGGCGTTTGGCCCGGCTATCCGGACGCCACCACCACGTTCCCTCAGTACATGGCTGTGGACTACGTCCGGGTTTACCAGTGAGACCGGCACGAACACTCCGCATGTTCGCCTTGGTTGTGGCGTGGCTCGCCTTGGGGCAAGCACATGCCCAAGACTGGGGCCACCGGCACGCCATCGCCGCCCAACACGCGGCTTGACATTCTGCCCTTTGAGGCATCAAAAAAGGCCACCCAATGGGGTGGCCTTTTTCATTCCAATCGAAGTCGGACTCACTCGCAGAAGTTGCCGTACTGCGGCAAGAACACCAAGAGGTCGTTCACGTTGATGTGTCCGCTGCCGTCGATGTCTGCCGGGCAATCGCTGACGTTGACGAACTCGCACGAGCCGTTGTCCATGGTCGCTTCGTCGTCGTAGTTCAAGGCCATGCTGTACATGCACCCTTCTTCTGCATCGCACATGCCGTTGGCGTCGAGGTCGGACTCACAATCGCCTCCGCACACCCCCACGGCGTCGAGCTGGTTGCCGTCGCAGTCGCAATCTCCCTCGGGCACCATGGTGCAGCCGCACTCAAACATCGCACCTGGTCCGTTGCACACGCCACACTCGTCGACTTCGCCCATGCACTCGTCTTCCGAGTCGCACACGCCGTCGCCGTCCATGTCGGACTCACAACCGCCACCGCACACGCCCAAGGCGTCGAGCATGTTTCCGTCGCAATCGCAAGCCCCCATGGGGATGCCCTGGCCGCCACACACCCCGCACTCGTCGGTGTACAGGCAAGAGCCGTTGTCGGCGTTGCTGTCCTCGTCGTAGTTGCACGCCATGGGGTTCATGCAGCCCCACACCATCGACTCACATGAGCCGTCGTCGTACAAGGCTTGGGGGTTGTAGTTCATGGCCATGTCGTTGGTGCAACCGCATTGCGGCGCTTCTGAATTGACGTCGTAGTACATGCCGGCGCCGTCAAACTCCACCGTCACGCGGATGTCTTCACCCACGCCGTGGGTCAAAATTTGGAAGTTCAACACCCCGTGCACCGTGCCAGGGGTGGTCACCTGCATGACCATCACTTGCATGTTCTCGTCCGCCAGTCCGTTTCCGTTGTTGCTCAAGACGAACCAAGACGCCCCCACCGAGGTGGTCGACGCCAAGGACGTGGCGCCGTCGTTTTGGAAGAACGGGGTGATGGCTTGGTTGGGGTCTTGCACCAAAGATGGATCTGCCGCGCTCGGCAAATCGGATTCCGACGCAGGCCCACTCAACCCGATGGTCGCGTAGCTGTCGTCCACCAAGTCCGGGAAGACCATCAACGTCCCGGCATTCAAACCCGAGGCGTTCCAAGACCCGTTCAAGCTGTTGTTCAACGCACCCATGGGCGCATTCACGTTCATGAAGAATTCGTTGTTGCCGTAAACCGCACTCATGCGGTCGTCGGCATTCACCAAGTCGGCGTACATCCGGTACGTCGTGTGGCCAGGCGTCACCGCAGGGTAGGCCATGACGGTCATGCCGTACACAGCGTCTTCGCAAGCGCAGAAATCGCAGCTGCCGTCGTTCTCGGTGGCGGCTGCATCGTAGTTGCACGCGGCAGGTTCCGTGCAACCCTCAAGTTCGTTCTCGTCGCAGATGCCGTTGCCATTGGCGTCTTCGGTGCAGTCTCCACCGCACACGCCCACCGCGTCGAGCTGGTTGCCGTCGCAATCGCATTCACCGGCAGGAATCATGCTGCATCCACACTCGAACATGGCGCCAGGGCCATTGCACACGCCGCATTCGTCCACGTAGCCCACGCAGTCGTCTGCGTCGTCGCACACACCGTCGCCGTCCATGTCGGTCGCGCAGTCTCCGCCGCACACCCCAAGGGCATCCATCATGTTCCCATCGCAGTCGCAAGCTCCTGCAGGCGCCATGTTGCAACCGCAGTCGAACACCGCACCAGGACCGTTGCAAATGCCGCAGGCATCAAGCTCGCCAATGCAGTCGTCCGCGTCGTCGCACACGCCGTCGCCATCCATGTCGGTGGTGCAGTCGCCGCCACACACGCCGAGGGCGTCAAGGAGGTTGCCGTCGCAGTCGCACGCACCCATCGGGACACCCTGACCGCCACACACGCCGCATTCGTCCACGTATTCACACGCGCCGTTGTCGGTGTTGGCCGCGTCGTCGTAGTTGCATGCTTCTTCGTCGATGCAACCCCAAACCATGTCTTCGCACGAGCCGTCGTCAAATTCGGCCTCAGGATCGAAGTTCGCCGCAGACGCGTCCGTGCACCCACAAGCCACGTTCCCGGAGCTGCCGATGGGGCCAAACGTGCCTGTCCCGTCAAACAGGAAGGACACAATCTGGTTGTCGTCGCCGCTCGACATGGGGAAGATCTGGGTGTTGATTTGGCCCATGATGTCGCCCGAGGTGGTGACCTGCATCACGATCACGCGACCGTTGTGGTCTGGCAACCCGTTGCCTGCCGTGTTCAACACGTACCAAGCTGAACCGATGAACGACGTCGCCGCAAGGCCAGTCGCCCCGTTGGTGTGGAAGAAGGGAGAGATCGGCTGGCTGGGGTCCTCCGCCAGCACTGGGTCCATCGCGTCGGGAATGTCCGACGTGTGCTCAGGCTCCGTCAAGCCAATTGTACCGTACGTGTCGTCGGCCAATTCTGGATAGAAGAAGATGAAGAACGGGTTCAACCCGGAGGCGTTCCAAGAGCCATTCACCGAGTGGTTGTAGGCACCCATCGGGGCGTCGACCACCAAGTTGTTCATGGTGTTTCCAAACACCGCACTCAACCGGTCGTTGTCGTTGACCATGTCAACGTACAAGCGGTAACGTGTCAAGCCTTCGTTCACGGCAGGATGCGCCTCCACGGTCAAGGTGTACCCTGACAACGCGTCTTCATCGCANGTGCAGTANGTGCAGCTGCCGTCGTCCTGGGTGGCCGTGGGGTGGAAGTTGCAGGCCATCATGTCCATGCATCCGAGGACNTCCTCGTCGTCGCACACCCCATTGCAGTTGGCATCGNCTTCACAGCCGCCGCCGCACACGCCCAAGGCGTCCACTTGGTTGCCCTCGCAATCGCAGTCGCCCAAGGGCAAGAAGTCACACCCACATTGGTACACCGCACCAGGGCCGTTGCAAATGCCACATTCGTCCAAGTTCCCAAGACAGGTGTCGACGTCGTCGCAAATGCCATCCATGTCCAAATCCAAGGTGCATTCGCCCCCGCACACGCCNACTTCGTCGAGCTGGTTGCCGTCGCAATCGCAATCGCCCTCCGGAATGGGGGCGCATCCGCATTCGTAAATCGCGCCAGGGCCGTTGCAGACGCCACAATCGTCCAGCATGCCCACGCAGTCGTCCTCGTCGTCGCACACCCCGTCACCGTCCTCGTCCGCGGCGCAGTCGCCGCCACACACGCCCAAGGCGTCGAGTTGGTTGCCGTTGCAATCGCAGTCTCCTGCTGGAATGTCGGCGCAACCGCACTCGAACACAGCCCCGTCACCTCCGCACACGCCGCATTCGTCCAGTTGGTTGCCGCTGCAATCGCAATCGCCTGCGGGCACNGGCTCACATCCACATTCGTAGATGTCCCCGGGACCGTTGCAAACGCCACACGCATCGATCGCGCCCACGCAGTCGTCCACGTCGTCGCAGATGCCGTCGCCGTCCGCATCTGCAGCGCAGTCGCCGCCGCACACGCCCAAGGCGTCAAGTTGGTTGCCGTTGCAATCGCAGTCGCCTGCAGGGATGTCTTCACAACCGCACTCGAAGATGTCGCCAGGACCGTTACACACGCCGCACACGTCGTACGCACCCACGCAGTCGTCCACGTCGTCACACACGCCGTCGCCGTCGGCATCTGCCGCACAGTCGCCGCCGCACACGCCAAGGGCGTCGAGGTACAAGCAAGAACCGTCGTCCAACGTGGCTCCCTCGTAGTTGCACGCGTTCACGTCAGCGCAGCCTGAGCACGACCCGTTGTCTCCGTTGCACACGCCGCACTCGTCGTAGGCGCCCACGCAGTCGTCTTCGTCGTCGCACACNCCGTCGCCGTCNNNNTCGGNNGCGCAGTCNCCGCCGCACACACCCAAGGCGTCGTCAAACGCACAGCTGCCGTCGTCCGTGTTCGCCGCAGCGTCGTAGTTGCAAGCGGATGCCTCCGTGCAACCTTCCACAACCGCCACGCAACTGCCGTTGTCGTATTCCGCGTCGGGGTCGTAGTTGAAGGCCGTGGCGTCCGTGCAACCGCAAGCCTGGACAGGGCCAGACTCCGAGAACACGCCCACGCCGTCAAAGCCAATCGTCACGCGGATGTCCGAGCTGGGCACGCCGAGCTCGAAGATCTGGGCGTTCACCGTTCCTGAAATGGAACCCGAAGTGCTCACCTGCATGAACAACACGCGCTTGTCGTCTCCTGCGGTCGCATTGGATGCGTCGCCCGTCACAAACCAAGAAGCGCCTGACACCGAGTTCGACAACAGCGATGTGGCGCCGTCGTCCAAGAAGAAGGGCGAAATGCGCTGGTCCGAGTCCTCCACAAGGGTCGGATCTGAAGCGCCCTCCAAGCCAGAAGCCGAGGCAGGACCTTCCAAGCCCAACGTCGCGTACGTGTCGTCCGCCATCTCTGGGTAGATCGCCAACAAGGCTGGCGACAACCCGCTCGCGTTCCACGTGTTGTTCAACGCGCTGTTGAACACACCTGAAGGGGCGTCCACACGGAACTCAAAAGGAGCGTACGAGAAGATCGCGCTCAGCTGGTCTTCAGCGTTGAGCGTTTGGATGTAGAAACGGTACACCGTCACATCTTGGAACACGCTTGGCGTGGACTCCACCACCATCGTGTACACCTCCGAGGGGTTCTCAAAGCAAGAGCAGTACTCGCATGACCCGTCTTCCACGTTGGCCGACGAGTCGTAGTTGCACGCCGTGCCGTCTGTGCAGCCCAACACCTCCGCATCGTCGCAGATGCCGTTGCCGTTCGCATCGGCTGCGCAACCGCCGCCACACACGCCCAAGGCGTCAAGCTCGTTGCCGTCGCAATCGCAGGCGCCAGCAGCAATGTCCGTGCAGCCGCACTCGTAAATCTCACCAGGGCCGTTGCACACACCGCATGCGTCAAACGCACCCACGCAGTCGTCCACGTCGTCACACACCCCGTCGCCGTCGGCGTCCGCCGTGCAATCGCCGCCGCACACGCCCACCGCGTCCAACACGTTGCCGTCGCAGTCGCATTCTCCGTTTTCAATCGGCGCACAGCCGCACTCCAACACCGCGCCGGGACCGTTGCACACACCGCATGCGTCGAACGAACCCACGCAGTCGTCCTCGTCGTCGCACACCCCGTCGCCGTCTTCATCGGCAGCGCAGTCGCCGCCGCACAAGCCCAAGGCGTCGTCGTACAAGCATGAACCGTCGTTGACTGTGGCGGCCTCCTCGAAGTTGCACGCCGTCTCGTCGTTGCATCCGTCGACCAAAGGCCCATCCTCGCCATAGAGGCCAGCGCCGTTGAAGTCAAACGTCAACAGCTCGCGGTCCGCACTGACCCCGAGTGGGAACACTTGGGCGTTCAGGGTTCCACTGAGGGCGCCGGACGTGGTGACCTGCATGAAAAGGACACGCATGTCGGCTGCGGGCAAGGCGTTTTCCGCGTCGTTGAGCACAAACCAAGACGAACCCACCACCGTGTTCGACTCGACATGCGTTTCTCCGTCGTTTTGGAAGAAAGGAGAAATCGGCTGGGTGCTGTCTTCCACCAAGGAAGGGTCCTCAGCGTTGGGCAAGCCTGATGCACTTGCGGGACCCTCCAACCCGATGGTGGCGTACGTGTCGGCCACCAGTTCTGGGAACATCTCAAACATCAGCGGATTGACCCCCGAGGCATTCCACGTGGTGTTGAAGGCGTTGTTGTACACCCCTGATGGTGCATCAAGCGCCAGGCCCTGCTCGTTGTTGCCGTAGATCGCG
>PBWG01000101.1 GCA_002729115.1 Crocinitomicaceae bacterium
CTGTGCTGAGCGTTGTCATCATTGCCAAAAACGAGGCCCACAACCTGCCCCGTTGTCTGGAATCCGTGAAGGGGTTGGCCGACGAAGTGGTGGTGGTGGACTCCGGCTCCACGGACGGGACATTGGACGTGTGCGCCCAGCACGGCGCCACGGTCCACCAGCGCCCCTTCACCACCTACGCCGACCAAAAGAATTGGGCGGCCGACCAAGCTGCCCATCCCTACGTGTTGAGTTTGGACGCGGACGAATCGCTCAGCGACGACCTCTTCGAGGAACTCGCTGCGTGGAAAACCCTCGCTGCGTCGTCCGACGAACTGCCCTTCGACGCCTGGTCCCTGCCGCGACTGACCTCGTACTTGGGCACATGGGTGCGCCACGGAGGATGGTACCCAGACCGAAAAATCAGGCTGTGGCGTCAAGGCACAGGGGACTGGCAGCCCGCCCATGAAGGTGGGATGCTGCACGAAGCCTGGGTCCCTCGGGTCCCGAGTCGCGTGGTGCAGTTGAAGGGAGATTTGCACCACCACAGCTACCAACGGTTCTCGGACCACCTTCGTCAATTGGCCAAGTTCTCCACCCTGGGCGCGGCCGACGCCAGGCTTCAGGGCAGGTCAAGCCACCTGCTGACGCCATGGTTCCGCATGGTTTTTCAATGGTTCAAACAAGCCGTCGTCCAGTCGGGATGGCGGGACGGTGCCACAGGCTTTCGGATCGCCCGTTGGAGCGCGGTTTCCGCGCATTGGAAGTGGCGCCAAGTGGGCGCCGCCCAAGCCTGGGACGCGCGCCAAACCGTCGGCATCGTCCGCACGGACGCCCTTGGGGACAACGTCTTGTCGCTTCCCATGGCGGGGGCCTTGAAGGCCCACCACCCAGAGGTGAAGGTGGTGTGGATTTGCAAGCCCTACGCCGCGGATGTGGCGCGGGCATGTGGACATGTGGACGAAATCCGAGCCTGGGACGGCACCGATCACAAGGTGGTGGAAGGGCTGGATGCGGTGGTGTTTGCCTTTCCGGAGCCTGCCTTGGTTCGCGCGGCCGCCAAGGCAGGGGTGCCCGTCAGGGTGGCGACAGGCCGGCGGTGGGTCACAGCCCGGCACGCCACCCGAAGGGTGTGGCGGAGCCGCAAGACAACACCTGCCCATGAAACCCTTCAAGGCTTGCACCTTTTGCACGGCTTGGACGTGCCTGCGGCGTTGCGTTTCCCTGAGGCGAGCGATTGGCACGGGTTGTTGGAGATGACCCCTCCGCTCGACGCGTCGGTCGCCCAAGCTGCCACAGGCCTTTCAGACGACCTTTGGTCTCGCTTGGTGGTGCTGCATCCGGGCAACCATGGGTCCGCCAACGGTTGGTCGGTGGACCGCTTTCAAGCGCTGGGTCATCGTCTCACCCAGGCCGGGTGGGTCGTGGCGGTCACGGGCACCGAGGCAGAGAGAAAAGCTTTGGGGTCTTGGCTGAGCGAGTCTGACGTGGTGGATTTGGTGGGCAAGTTGGACATGCCTGGCCTGCTGGGGGTGTTGGCCCATGCCAAGCTTTGTGTGGCCTCGAGCACTGGGCCGCTGCACTTGGCCTCCGCTTTTGGAACGCCGGTGGTGGGTTTGTACCAGGCTCAGGCGCCGTTTTGGCCCGCGCGCTGGGCGCCTCTCGGGCCCGGCGTGGTGCTTGAAACGCGGCAGGAAGCACCTGAAGGCGGCTTGGGCATTTCTGTTCAGGACGTCGCGGACGCGGCTTTCGGTCTGTTGGCCTGACGACTACCGACCAGCGCCCACGCCAACCCCGCCACCATCACGCCAGCTTGGGTCTCCAACGTGTCCTCGAACACACAGCTCAGTGCGACCACCAATCCGCCCCACAAGGCGCCCTTCACCGCCCGAACCGCCCACATGTGTGACCCCAAAAAAGCCAACCACAGCAAGATTCCCACCAACCCCCCGGTGACCCCCCACGTGAGGTGTTGCATGTGGGTGCGGTGCCGGTGCTGGGAGGCCAAGCGGGTGCCAGTGGCCTCGTATCCTTCTTGAAGGGCCATTTCCGCGTCTCCTGCGCCGTGTCCGATCCACCAAGCTTGGTTCCATGCATGCCAGCCTGCCGCCCAATGCTCGAGGCGCTGAAACACAGAGTGCCCTGAAGGGTTGCCTCCTTCCAGCCACGTTTCCCATTCCCATCGGAACGCGGCCAGGCGTGCCCTGAAACCACGACTTTCCACCACGGAGGTGGCGCCGGATTCAATTCGCTCGACCTCGGCAGGGGTGAGCTGGAGGATGTGTGCTCCGTCCTTGGGCCACCCTTTCGAGGTCAGGTAGCGCCACAGGCGTGCGCTGAGGGGGAAGCCTGCCTGGCTGAGGGTGGACAGGGGGACGTCGGAGATTTGGTCCCAAGCTTGGTCCCATTCCACGCGACACACGTGCATGTGAAGCCGGTGGCCGTTTTCAGAGGCCAAACGCTCCGGCCTGTGTTGGTAGGGGTTGCCCCAGGACGTGGTGGTGGGCCAGGGTTGGTCTGGCAAAGGGGTGGGTTGGAGCATCCAAGCTGCGGCCATGGCCGCAAGTCCAATCAAGGTGAGCGCCCCGCCACGGTACCACGGTTGCCAGGCGTTTGGAATGCGCTGCAATCCAATCCAAACCCAAGACATCGGGAGGAGCACCGCGCTGGTCAACGAGCCCGTGGCCCCCACAAAGGCGGACCACACGATGGAAAACACGGCCAGTTGCCATAACGGCCTGGACGTGGCCGCCCAACCCAAACCGAGCGCGGCGAACAAGGACATGCGAACGTGGGACACCCAGGGCGACCACCCGCGTCCTTCCAAGACCTCGCCTTGACTGAGGTGCCATCCACCCCAAGCAAGACAAACCACCATCGCCAAGCCGGCGCTCCCGAACACCCATCCTTGCACCTTCGAGCGGTCCAGTTCGCCCATGTCCAGGGCGGGCCAGGCCAACATCAACACCAGAATCGGCCATTGAAGTCCCAGAACGCGCCAGCCCCAAGACACGTCGCTTGTCCACACCATGGACAACGTGCTCCACCCCAGCAAGGCGGTGAGGCACAGCATGGGTCTCCATGAAGAAGCGGAGGTCAGGTTGTGTCGCGCCTTCGAGGACGTGCAAAGCGCCCAAAGCGCCAACACCCCCAGCCAAGCCGTGCCCATGGACATGGCGGCGTGCGAAAATGGCAGCCCCCACACCAGCGCCGCCCAGCCTGCCAGGGACAGGGTGTTGAGGCGCGATGGGGTCATTGGGAATCGGGTCCGGCCAACACGTTCAGGTACTCGCCTGATTCGAGCAATTCGATTGCTTTCAGGGCCACCTCGTCTTGCTGGAGGCCATGCTTGAACTGGCCTGTGGTGTTGTAGAGGTGCACGACAAGTTCTTGTTCCAAGGCACGTCGGATCGCAACCTCGTGGCGGGCGAGGTCTGCTGACACGTCTGCGGCCAACCCCGCACGCAGGGCGTCAAACGCCTTGGCGTTGGCGTCGTCCAGCCACTCGGCTTCAGCTGTGGCTTCGAGCTGTTGGAAGGCTTGGAGGCTTTCGGAGGCGTAGGGGACGTCGTCCATTTGGGCCACGTGCCTCACAAATTGATCCCAAACCCCGTCGGTGAGTTTGAAATCGGCGGCGTTTTCGGGTTTGGCCAGCGCGTCGCGTTGGGCGACGGCAAAGTCGAACAGGACGCCTTGTTCTTGAAGCCCGGCCAGCACGTATTTGACCTCAGGCTTGGGGACTTCCACGTCTGGAATTACCCCGCGGCCCTCCAAAACCTTGCGGCCGTTGGTCGTGTAAAAGGTGGCGAGCGTTGAATCGGCCATGGCGTGAACCTCACCCTCCTCGTCGCGGTGGCTGTAGTCCAAGCGTTGGACGCACCGACCGCTGGGGGTGTAGTACTTGGCGACCGTGACTTTCATGCGGGTGCCGTAGGCGAGCTTTTTGGTTTGCTGCACCAGGCCTTTGCCGAAGGATTCTTCCCCGACGACGATGCCGCGGTCGAGGTCTTGCAAGGTGCCGGCCACGATTTCAGAAGCGGACGCGGACTTGCCGTCCACCAAAATGGCCACTGGCAGGTTGGGACGCAGCGCGCTCCCTCGTGTTTGGTACGACTTGTTCCAGTCCGGACGTTTGCCCTTGGTGCTGACGACCTCTTGCCCTTTTCCCACGAACAAGTTGACCATGGCGATGGCCTCTCGGAGCAATCCACCGCCGTTGCCACGCAAGTCCAGCACCACGTGCTCGGCCCCCAACGAATCCGTCAGGTTGAGCAAAGCTTTGCGGACGTTCATGCTCGCTGTTTTCGTGAACGAGTTCAAGGCCAAATACCCCGTCTTGTCCGTCAGCATGCCCTGGTAAGGCACGTCCGGAACTTTCACCTTGCGCCGCGCCAACGTGAAGGACATGGCGTCCGCGAATCCAGGCCGTTCCACCAGGACGGTCACTTCGGTGCAGGTGGCGCCTTGCAGAAGGTCGCCGATTTGGTCGGTGTCCAGTCCAACCAACGCACGGCCGTCGACTTCCAACAGGACGTCGCCCAAGCGCAAGCCGGCTTCTGCCGCCGGCTCACCTTCCAACAGGTTGACGATGGTGGTGCGGTCGTTTCGCGTTTCGATGCTCGCGCCCACGCCTCCGTACTCGCCCGTTTGCATGAAACGGACGTCTTCCATTTTGGACTCCGGGAAGTACCTGGTGTAGGGGTCGAGTTGGGCAAGCATGGCCTTGATGCCGGTCTCCATCAATTCCCCCGGGGCCAATTCATCCACGTAAAAGAGGTTGAGCTCTCGGAAAGCCGACTGCATGATTTCCAACTGCTTCGACATCTCGAAGTAGTCGTCTTTGGCCGTGGTGGTGGCCATCCACAAGACCATTCCTGCTGGAAAGGCCAACCAAAAAAGCGTGCGACGCATGGTGCGGGGTTGGGCGGGTGGGACGTGTCTTCAGGCCATTCCCTCCGCCGCGCCTGTGTGCTGGGCCAACTTGCTCGCGGCGTGACGCATCCAGCGGCGGCAGTCGTCGAACGAAGGGACTTCCTGTCCAACAAAGATGAACACCACAGCCCATTGGGGTGCCCCCGGTTCCCAATTTTTGGCGAGGGTGGTTTTTTCCACCCGCCAGGCTTCCCGCAACAGCCGTTTGATGCGGTTGCGGTCCACCGCCCGGCGGAATCGCTTCTTGCCCACGGTGAAAGCCGCTTGAAACGGAACGTCTTGGGTCAACGGTGCAGCGGTGGCCCGAACCAGCACGGGGAATGCCTTGATTTTGACCCCCTTTTGGAAGGCCAAATCCATCAAGGCGGCCGACTTCAGCCGCTCACCCTTGTGCAGGGAGTGCACTCAGCCAGTGATGTATTGCTCGATGGCCATGGACATGGAAGGGGCCTTGGCGGTCGGCGCGTTGATGTCGATCCTCAACCCGGCCGCCTCTGCGGCTTTGGCCGTGGTCGGCCCAAACACCGCAATCCTTGTCTTGCCTTGCTCGAAATCTGGGAAGTTCTTGAACAGCGACTCGATGCCACTTGGGCTGAAGAACACCAACACGTCGTACTTCACGTCGCTCAAATCGCTGAGGTCGCTGCACACCGTGCGGTACATCACCGCTTTGCTGTAGTTGAACTTGCCGGCATCCAACGCATTGGGGATGCTTTCTTTGAGCAAGTCGGAACAAGGCAGCAGGAACTTTTCTCCCTTGTGCTTCTTCATCAAGGTGACGAGTTCGTCGAACTTGATGGTGCCGTGGAAAATCTTGCGCTTCCTGTACACAACGTACTTCTGGAGGTAGTACGCGGTGCTTTCAGAGATGCAGAAGTACTTCATGGTGTCCGGCACCTCGAAGCGCAATTCCTTGGCCATGCGGAAGTAGTGGTCGACCGCCAGGCGGCTGGTCAAAATCACGGCGGTGTGCTCGGCCAAATCCACGCGTTGCTGGCGGAACTCTTGAGCCTCCATGCCTTCCACGTGGATGAAAGGACGAAAATCGATGGTCAGTTTCTGACGCTCAGCCAAGTCGAAGTACGGCGACTTCGCGGTGGTTGGCTTGGGCTGCGAGATCAGAATCGTGTTGATCTTGTTGGCCATGGGATTCGGTTCAATGTTCAAGTGAAGTGGAGGGCCATCCATGCCAGGATTGAGACCACCCATCCCCATTCGAGGACGCAAAGATACAGCATCCCAGGCAGGTGGGTTTGACCNNACATCAAGCTGGACGCGCGAAGGGCGCCAACCCCGAGAAGCACCGCCATCCAACCCCACGTGATCCACACGGCCCAATCCGCGTNCGCCAACCAAGGCTGCATGGCACAGCCCACAGCCCACAGGGCGAGCAACAAGCCTTGCCAGGTTCTGTTGTGCCGGGTCACTTCCATCATGGTGCTGGCGAGGTCTCTGTCTTTGAAAGCCACCCATCCGGTCACGGTTTTGGCCACGACGTCGCCCAGCGCGGCCAGCAGGGCCCACCACAGGCCTGTGCTTGCCGTGGGTGCCCAACCTGCGCAGCACAACCCCGCGGCCCATCCCAGCACGGCCACGGCGTGGCTCGTGACCACCCCAAGGGTCCTCGGGGTTTCGGAGGCGTTGCGCGCCAGCAACTTTCGGGGCTGGCTCCACGCCCATTTCCACCGCTGGGTTTCCCGTTCAAACGCGGCCATCAACAACCACATGCAGGCCATGCACGCCACGGCAAGTCTGACCAAGGGCAGGTTCACGGCAATCCAAGGTTCCAAGGGAGCGACCTCCAGCATGCCGCCCAAGTTCGAGCACCCCACCTCAACGCCCCCGGACGGCCACAAGGCATTTCTCCACAGATTGCCTTGCTCCGTCCACAANGGCTTGTGTCCACACCACATAGGTTCCTGGGGGCACAAAGTTCCCGTCGAGCGTCCACTGGTCCAGGTCGCCCCACCACCACGTGGACCCCACTTGAAGGGAGTCGAACGCAGGGAGCTGCGCCTGCGCACCGGGAACGGGACACGTCCCCAACCAAGCCCCCAACCGAAGCACGTCAACCCACCTGAACACCCTCCAGCATTTCCCCTTTCCCATGGCAGGCAAACCTCTTAATTTCGCCCTGTGGCCGCACCACCGCCGGTGAATTGCGCGGGCACGTTTGCAAACTTGTCACCTCTCCAACCATGAGCAAAACCCTTCCCCAACTCCGCGTGGCTGTCGTGGGCGCCACAGGCATGGTGGGTCGGACCATGTTGAAGGTGCTGGAGAAGCGTGACTTTCCGGTCGGAACGTTGATCCCAGTGGCGTCGGCCAGGTCCGTGGGCAAGCACGTGGAATTTGCAGGCGAGCACGTCGAGGTCGTTGATTTGGACACCGCCCTTTCGTTGAAACCGCACGTGGCGCTGTTTTCCGCCGGAGGTGCACTCAGTTTGG
>PBWG01000102.1 GCA_002729115.1 Crocinitomicaceae bacterium
CCCGGCCAGCGGGTGGTTGAAATCCACGTGCACGAATTCCACTTCCACCTCGACCACCACACCCACGATTTCTTGGCCTTCCTCGTCGCTCATGGGCACCACTTCGCCCACCTGCATCACCTCTTCGTCCAGTTTGCCGTCCACCATGAAAGTCGACTTGGGCAACGCCACGACCGCGTCGTCGGTCTCGTCGCCGTACGCGTCGTCGCACGCAATCTGAATCTCAAACGGCTCCCCGACGCGCTTCCCGATCAAGGCCGCCTCAAACGCCTCAAGCGCCTCCTCCTGGCCCACGGTGAACACAAAGGGGGTTTCCTCGTTGCACGACTCGAGCTCTTCCCCTTCTGGGCCGTCTGCCCGCAAGGTGTAGGCCACTTCCACCTGAACGCCTGACTGCACTTCTTTCATGGTGCGAAAGTACTGCTAACTTCGAGGCATGGACTGGAAAACGCTGCTGACTTCTTTGGCCTTCGGGGCGTTCATGTGCCCTGTGTTGGCCCAAAACCAAACACTTCCCCGACTCCACGACATGGACCCCAAGGGGCGGCAGCCCTTCCTCGTCCAAGGGTGCCACGCGGACGTGTGCAGCCACGAGGCCGGTCCACGCACCAAGGTGCTTCCGCTCGCCCAGAATTACGACATGGGGCCGAGCATCGCCCGAAGCGACAGCTTCGACGTCCAGCACTACGAGCTCTTCTTGGACGTCACCGACTACACTGGACAGCACTTGGACGCCCACGCCACCATCGACTTCACCGTGCTGCAAGACGGTGGCACCCGCGTGTGGTGGGACCTGGTGGCCGCGCTGGAGGTGGAAAGCTTGACGTGGAACGGCAACCCGATCGGGTTCTCCAGATGGGGCAACGAGCTGCACGTCGACGCGCCGGAAGCCATGGCGTCTGGCGACGCCGTGACCCTGGACGTGTGGTACAGCGGACAGCCCGNNGACGACCCGTACTGGGGTGGGATGTACTACGCCAGCGATTTGGTCTACAACCTGGGCATTGGGCTCACCTCCATCCCACCCAACTACGGCCGGGTGTGGTACCCGTGCTTCGACAACTTCGTGGAGCGCGCCACCTACACCTACCACATCCAAAGCGCCGACGGCCGACGCGCCCACAACCAAGGGCACCTCGTGGAGGAAGTCCAACTGGGCGGCGACACGTTGCGCTCCACCTGGGCCCTAGACCACCCCATCCCCACCCACCTCAGCGCCATCGCGGTGGGCCCGTACGTGGACCACGACTACGTCCACACCGGCGCGTACGGNGACATCCCGGTCCGTCTCACGTCCAAGGCTGGCGACTCCAACCTCATGCAGACCAAATTCGCGGAGCTCTCCTACGCCATCGACGCCTGCGAGCATTGGTGGGGTCCGTACGCCTGGGAACGCATCGGCTACGTGCTCACCACGGACGGCGCCTTGGAGATTCCCACCAACATCGCCTACCCCCGGTCCATGATTGAGCAAGGGCTCTTCGCCAACGGAGACCTCTTCGCGCACGAACTGGGGCACCAATGGTGGGGCGATTTGGTGGCCCCGACCATCCACAACCACATGTGGCTGAAGGAAGGGCCGGCGGAATACAGCAGCCACCTCTTTGTGGAGTGGAAAGACGGCCACGACGCGTTTGTGGACGTGGTGAAGGACAACCAACAATTCGTCCTCGAAGAATGCCACATCCAGGACGAAGGCTTCCACCCCCTATCGCCCATGCCTGACGCCGAGATCTACGGCCGGCACACCTACTACAAAGGGGCGAGCATCCTGCACAACCTGCGCGCCTACCTCGGCGATTCCCTGTACCGCCAGTCCATGCAAAACGTCATCGCCGCGCGCTTCGACAGCCACATGGACGTCACCGATTTCGAGGTGTTGCTGGAAGAAGGGAGTGGCGAAGATTTGACGCCCTTTTTCGACGCCCAAGTCTTGCAGCCNGGGTTCAGCACGTGGGTCGTGGACAGCGTCNCCACNGCGCCGGACAACGGGTGCTTCGCCACCACCCTTCACCTGCACCAAAAGCTCCGCGCCTGCACNGGATTNCANGACAACGANCCCTTGGACCTCACCGTCTGGGACGCCAACTGGGACACCACGCTTGTGCACGCCCGTGTCGGTGAAGAGTTTGACCAAATCACGTTTTGGCACGAAGAACCCCACGTGCTGCTGGGGCTCAACGCCGACGGCCGGCTGAACCAAGGCCGCCTGGACCACACCTTCGCCATCACCGAGCCTACAGGCCTCACCAGCGTGCCATGGGTGGACATGCGTGTGGGCTGCGACGCCATTCCTGAGGGCGACAGCGTCTTGGTGCGTGTGGAACACCACTGGGCTGCGCCGGACGAAGGTCCTGCCGCCCCTTACGTGGAGGCGTTGAGCGACAGCCACTTTTGGGTGGTGGACGGCACATGGGAGGACGGCACCCCTGGCGCCCCTCACCTGGACGCCCGGCTTACCTACGTCGGCAATGACGAAAACGACCTCGACCACGGACTCTACGGCGACACGGAAGAGGGCGGGTTCTTGGCTTGGCGTCCCCGGGCGGGCGCCCCATGGGTCCAGCATCCGCATTACACCTGGCAAGCAGGATCCTTGGCCAACGGCAGCGGCGTGTTCAAAATCGCCAAGCTGTTGAAGGGCCAATACACCTTCGCCAAAGGCGANGTCTCCGTCGGCTTGGATGANCCTGACCTCCTTGCCCAGGACATGGACCTGAACGTTTGGCCCAACCCGGCCTCGGACATGTTCGACGTGCAGGTCCACCTCCCCGGATTCACGCCCGACCGGATTGCGCGGATGGTCGCCTTCGATGCGGCAGGCCGTCAGGTTTGGCACAGCTCAGCGTGGACCGACCGGATCGCCGTCGGCACCTGGGCGCCTGGACTTCACAACCTGGTGGTGGAAGGTTCAGATGGTCAAACTTGGACGTCCTCCGTCGTCGTCACGGGGCCGTCGCGCTGAGAGGCAACAGCGTGGACCGACGAACGACGCCCTCCACTTCGCGGATGTAGGGTCGCTTGTCGAAGTACGGGGCGTAGGCGTAGCCCTCCACCGTCAAGAGCCTTCCTCGCGCCTCGTCCACGATCGTGAGGCTGTAGAACGGACCGCCCATGAAATCGTTTTCCATCTTCCACAGGCCGCGCACCTCCAGGGCGAAGTGGCCGTCGAATTCCACCTCCTCGTACGAGGGNAAGAACCGACGCTCTGTCGCCATGTGGCTGCCNGGCGTCGGGCCCGGAACGTGGCTTTTGGTGANGGCGTCCCGGCGGTTCAAGACGTGCTCNAGGCTGAGTTGGTCGGGGCTGGTGTANGGNTCGCTGTGAATGAAGAAGCCTTGCTGAATGTCGTGGTTGTCCCCGCCCTTGAGCCGNGTCAACTGACGGTCCACCCACCAAAACTCCTCCGTCTTTTTGGCCACGCGGGCGTCTTTGGGCCACAAGCCCTGCAGGCCCCATTTCCCTGCCACCTCGCGTGCGATCACCTCGTTGGGGGACAGCGCCACGATGTCTGCGAAGCGTTTGGCCTCCTCGGCGTGCAACAGGCTGACCATTTCGCCGGCGCGCGCCGCGACGACCTCCGCCAACGCCTCCGCAGAGCGCGCTTTGGCCACCATGTAGACTTGGCCTCGGCTGTACTTGTTGCGGTAAAACGTGAAGTTGGGCTCTTGAGTGTCGATGCGGTCGGCCACCTCCAAGACCAAAATGTTGCGGTGCGGCTTCCAAAACCGGTCGAACAACTCAGGCTCCAAGTGCACCACGTCCATCAGCGGCTCGTACTGGGGCAGCACTGGGTACGGCTGTGCCATCACGGCTTGCAAGGTGTCGCCCGCATCGCTGTTCCAGACCTCCAAGTCTGCCACCACGACCAATTCCCCGGCCGCACCAACTTTTCCCGGCAGCGCCACCCGCGCCGCGTCGCCGGCACAAGACGCCACAGCGAACCACANCCCCACGAGGAGGGCCCAGGTTGCGGGCCGCTTAAATCTTGTTGGGGTCGGCATGGATGATGAGTTTTTGGCCCACGCGGATCATGGACGAATTCAANTCGTTCCAAGCCTTCAATTGGGACACGCGCACGCCGTGCTTCGACGCGATCGTCCCCAACACGTCCCCGCTTTTCACNCGGTACACCACAGGCTCCGGCTCGTATTTGATCTCAGGGGTCAGCTCCGGCTTGTGCGCGCGCATCGCCTCCTCTTGGGCCAAAAATTCAGCCACNCCCGTNACCGGCCANCGGATGGGGAACNGCTCGTCCGGCCCAGGCACNATGCCCAANCGGTACATCGGGTTNAGGGNNGCGACNTCGGACTCGGTGAGGGAAGTGACGGCCGCCATTTGGTCAAACCTCAACGGCCCCTGCACCATCAACGTGTCCACACCCAACCCGCTCGGCAAGGTGTTTTGAGGGAAAATGCCGTGGTCGGCGTGGTGCTCCATGAGGTAAACGACAGCAATGAAGTTGGGCACGTAGTTGCGGGTCTCCCGGGGCAAAAACGGGCGGACTTCCCAGTAGTTGGTCTTCCCGCCGGACCGTCGAATCGCTTTGTTCACGTTGCCAGGACCGGCGTTGTACGCCGCAAGCGCGAAATACCAGTCGTCGTACATCCTGTGCAACCGGCTCAGATGCCGACACGCCGCCTCTGTCGCCCGTCGAGGGTCCTTTCGCTCGTCCACATAGCCGTCGATGCGCAACCCCTCGGCCTTCGCCGTGTAGTACATGAATTGCCAAAGTCCGCGGGCCCCAGCCGGCGAACGCGCCTCCGGGTTCAACCCACTCTCCACCACGGAGAGGTACTTCAACTCCATGGGCAACTCCTCCCGGTCCAAGACTTCCTCGAACAAAGGGAAGTACATCGCCGACCGACCGAGCATGGTGCCCAGGTGTTTGGTGCGCTTCGTGCCGTAGGTCTCAATGCGCCGTTGGGCGATGGGGTTCCACCTCAAGTCGAGACCGCTTGTTTGGTCCANCAGCGCCATGCGGGTGGCCACCGANGCCGAATCNAGCCCTGTGCCCACGCGGGTCACGCCCACGTCTTCTAACGCCCACAACGACGTGTCTGAACTGACGCAATGCGCCGTGTTGCACCACTCCGCCCATTGCCGCTCCCAATCCACGATGACCTCCTGGGACACGCTGTCCACGGCCAAGGAATCCGATTGGGCAGACGCAGACGCCAACCCCAAAGTCCCGCCGATGAGCGCCCACGTGACAACCGCGGCGCGCATCAACCTTCCTTGTCGGTGCTGTCGGATTTGTCCTGGCNNCCGTTGGAAGCGTCTTTGAATTCCTTCATGCCTTGGCCCAAACCNCGCATGAGTTCAGGGATTTTGCGTCCGCCAAANAACAGCAAGACGACAAGGGCAATGAGAAGAAGTTGTGTTGGACCGACTGCACCCATGATGAGAAGATTTGAGGCGAAGTTCTGAAATCCTTCCCAGTTCCCAACGCCCAAGGGCTCAAGCCATCAACGGCATGTTGTCGATGAGCCTCACGCCCTCCACTTCCGCCGCCACCACCACATAGGGCCTGGCCCCTTGCCCGCCCCCGTTCCACGGCTCAAAGGTGAGCGCATCCAAGACGTCAAGGTACTCCAGCGTCACGGCAGGGTTGGCTGTCAGGGCTGCTCGTTGCGCTTGCACGGCGTGGTCCAAGGTCCCACCCTGTGCGCCTCGTTGCACCGCGAGGAGCGCTTGATGCAAGGCCAAAGCGGACGTCGCACCCTGCGCACTCAGCCGGGCGTTTCTCGAGCTCATCGCCAAACCGGACGCCTCACGCACCAGCGGCGCGACCACCACCTTCAACCCGGGGTGACGGTCCTTGGCCAGTTTCTCGATCACCCCANCCTGTTGCAAATCTTTCTCGCCGAACACCGCCAGGGTTGGCTGCACGGCCTGAAACAACAAGTCCACCACGGCCACCACGCCGTCGAAATGGCCTGGGCGTCGTGCACCTTCATAGGCATGGGTGAGGGCCCCCCAATGCACCGGTGTCGCCTTGGGGTTTCCCCCGTAAAGCGCCTCCGCCGAGGGCGCGAACACCGCATCCGCGCCTGCTGCCAGGGCCTTGTCCATGTCGACCTCAAGCGTCCGCGGATACGTCTCGAAATCCTTGGCATCGTTGAACTGGGTGGGGTTGACGAGAATGGACACGACCACCACCTCGGACTGGCGTTTGGCCAACTTGATCAAGCTGGCATGCCCCTCGTGCAACGCCCCCATCGTGGGCACAAAACCGGTGACCTTCTCGTGCCACCCCAATGAAGCTTGCCAATTGGCCAAGGCGTCCAGCGACTGCAAAAGAACCATGTGGAGGGGGTCTGANCGGGCTGAAACCCGCCGTTTTACTTGGATTTTGGGGCGAATTTACCTATCTTCGGGGTTCGTTTTACTCTTGACATAACCGGAATGAGCAAGCCACGCGTCCTCTACATCTCTCAGCACCTGACTCCTTACCTCCCTGAAACACCCATGAGCCATGTCTCNCGGATGTTGCCCCAAGGGACCCACGAGAAGGGCAAAGAGATTCGCGTGTTCATGCCTCGTTTTGGCAAAATCAACGAGCGCCGTCACCAGCTCCACGANGTCATNCGCCTCAGCGGCATGAACCTCAACGTGGACGACACGGACCACCCTTTGATCATCAAGGTGGCGTCCATCCCCACCGCCCGCATCCAGGTATACTTCATCGACAACGACACCTACTTCAAGCGCAAGGCGGTCCTGCATGACGACGACGACATGTTCTTCGAAGACAACGACGAACGCAGCATCTTTTTCGTGCGAGGCGTGTTGGAAACGGTGCGCAAACTGGGATGGGCACCTGACATCATCCACTGCACNGGGTGGATGTCAAGCTTGGTCCCCNCTTACCTCAAGCACGTCTTTGCCGACGAGCCCTATTTCGAAAAAGCCAAGGTCATTTACCATGTCTTCGACGAAGGGTTTGACGGCGAGCTCAACCCGCGCATGGCGGAGAAGGCTGTGGCTCAAGGCATCCCTGCCGAGGCGTTGGCCGGCATCGCCAACCCCACGTTCGACAACCTCAACANCNTGGCCATGGAAGGTGCNGACGCCATCATCGTTGGCTCCGAAACGCTGACNNACGGCACGCAAGCCACCTTGGCCAACATGGACAAGCCCATCTTGACGTACCGCGGGGAGGANGGCTTCNCCGGCGAAATCAACACCTTCTACGACGCCATCCTCGAGGGAAAAACTGAGGCTGTCGCGGAGTAATCAAGTTCTTCCTGAACTTCGTGGCTTCATGACAAGGAACCACACCCGCATCCACCCGACAGTCTGGTTGTTTTTTGGATGTCTTTTGACCGTGTTGTGGGGTTGCACCAAACCCCAGACCGACATCGGCCTCGGGCTCAGGCCGCCCACCGACTCCCTTCAAGTTCGTGTCATCGACACCACGACTGTGGTGTTCCAAACCGTGCGTGAAGACAGTTTGGAAACCGACGAGCTCAGCACCGGGCTCCTCGGCCAAGTGCACCTCCCAGGATTCAGCCAAGTCACGGCTGGGCTTGTGACGCAGCTCCGGTTGTCGGCCACCGACATCAACTTTGGGGTCAACCCCGTGGCCGACAGCATGTTCCTTCAACTNCGGTACACCGGAGATGCGTACGGACAACTGCTGCCCCAGCACCTCTCCGTCCAACCCCTGGGCGATTCCTTGTCGCTGGACAGCGCCTACCACTCCAACATCACCGTGGAGACCACCGGGGAAGAATGGGTGCCAGAGGGCTCTGGACCTTGGACGTTTGAGCCCACCTCCAACCTCTACGTTGGCGACGACACCTTGGCCCCACAACTCCGACTCCCGCTCAGCCTTGACGCTGCGCAATCCATCCTCGACCTCGACTCTGCGTCGTTTGACAACAACGCGGCGTGGTTCGACGTCGTTCCAGGAGTCGCCATCCAACACGCCGGGGGTGGCCACGGCATTGCGGCATTGGACATCAACAGCGGCTTGAGTGTGATGCGGCTGCACTACCACAACGACAGCGACACCGCGTTCTACGACTTTCTGATCAGCCCACTCAGCGCGCGTGTCAACACCTTCAAACATCACTTCACCCAGGATTTGGCGGACTTCAACAATCCAGAGGTCACGGAGCTGGACGGCGCCACGACATCGCGCGTGTTGGCTGCGTCGGGGTGCAAAACGCGGGTCTCCTTCCCCCACCTCACCAGCTTGGTCGACAGCGCAGGCCAATCCCCCACCATCCTCAAGGCCGAGCTCACCGTTCCCGTGGAGTCCGAATGGGGCGTGAAGCCCGGCAACCCCCAAGACCAGTTGTTCGTGTTTTTGGAGCGGGAAGACGGAACGTTTGGCTCCACCCCAGACCAAAACGCGCCCATCCCCATCGGCGGTGAATACGACGCAGCACTGAACGCCTACGTGTTCAACATGACCAGCACGGTGCACCGGTTTATGCAAGGCGAGTGGGTCGGACGACACCTCTATCTTGTGTCCAGCAAAGCGGGCATTTCTGTGGCCGGTGTGGTGCTCCACGGTCCTGACCACGACACCCCCGCCAAACTGACCATCACCTTAGGAACTTGACAGCAGCATGTGCGGAATTGTAGGCTACTTGGGGCCGAAACCGGCCTACCCCATCCTGATTGACGGGTTGACTCGTCTGGAATACCGGGGCTACGACAGCGCAGGCATCGCCACATTGGAAGGCACAGGGGAGCTTCGGGTGGAGAAGAAGGAGGGCAAGGTTGCCAACTTGGAAGCCCACGTGGCGGAGAACATCCCTGCCGGCACCGTCGGCATCGGGCACACCCGCTGGGCCACCCATGGACCCCCAAGCGACCGCAACGCCCACCCCCACACGGGAAGCAAGGGCAAAATCGCGGTCATCCACAACGGCATCATCGAGAATTACGAGGCGCTCAAGGAGTTGCTATCCGACCGAGGCCACACCCTGGTGAGCGACACCGACACCGAAGTGTTGGCGCATTTCATTGAGGAGGTCATGACCACCACGGGGCTCGACCTGCCCAACGCCGTG
>PBWG01000103.1 GCA_002729115.1 Crocinitomicaceae bacterium
GCCTTTTCAGCTGCTTGACACCAACCGCCTGCGGGTGACGTTCCTCCCCACCACCCAGGAAGGACAACGCAGGCTGGACGCGTTTGGGATGGCGTTGCCTGCAAGCAACGAGGCCAAACCCATTGGGCGGCAAGTCAGCCCCTTTGTGCGCAAGCCGGGATACCAGTTCGGATGGGATTGGGGACCGCGCCTTGCCGGCCCCGGCATCCACGGCGACGTGGTGCTGCATCGCCGCACCCGTGATCGCGCATCCTTGGAGTTTCCTTGGGTTGAAGTCGTTCAAGCCGACTCCACGGAATCCAGGCTGCTCTGCCACGGCTGGAACCCGGACTTTTCGCTTGAATTGAACTTGAACGGACAGACCCTGAATTGGCAACAGCGAGGCGACACGATCGTGGTGCCCCACCCCGAGCTTTGGTGGCCCATTCACATGGGGGAGCAACCTCTGTACGCGGCACGCTGGGTGCATCTCCCCTCTGGCCAAATGCGTCAAGAGCGTTGGGGACTCCGGGACTTGGCTTGGGTCGAGACCCCGGACGACCACGGCACGTCGTTTCAGCTGACTGTCCAAGGCGTCCCTGTCTTTGCGCGGGGCGCCAATATCGTGCCGCCGGATTTCCACGACTTCACCGACGAGGACGCCTGGCTGGACCTGGTCCAAAACGCCGTGGACGCCAACATGAACATGCTTCGGGTGTGGGGCGGCGGCGTGTATCCGCCGACAGCCTTCTTCGAAGCGTGCGACGCCCAAGGCATTTTGGTTTGGCAGGACTTCATGTTCGCGTGCGCCATGGTGCCCGACAATCCAGCATTCCAGGCCAACGTGAACGCCGAGGCCACGGAGCACGTGAAACGCCTGCGGCATCATCCGAGTTTGGCCTTGTGGTGTGGGAACAATGAAGTGGCCAAAGCTTGGCAATCCTGGGGTTGGCAGGACATGTACAACTTGCATGGGCAGGACAGCGCACGTGTGGCCGAGGCCGCCTCTGCCATGTTCAACGGGTTGCTGCCTGACGTGGTGAAAGAACACTGTGGGACGTTGTACCTCCCCACCTCCCCCACGTTGGAGGCCGATGCCGGCGATGCCCACGCCTGGGGCATTTGGTTTGGGAAGGAGCCTTGGGAGTATTACAGCCGCCACGAAGGCCGGTTTGCCAGCGAGTACGGCTTGCAAAGCCTGCCTCATCTNGCGACGCTCCAAGAGGCGGGCATCCTCACATTCCAAGACGAAGCCCTTCAATTCCGCCAACGGAGCAAGATGGATTGGCTGGAGCCCGGATTCGACGGTTGGGGCATGATGCGGCACTACATGTCGACAACGATGGGTGCACCCGCGCGGGACAGCTTGGAGGCTTGGATTGTTCAAAGTCAAATGACCCAGGCCGAAGGGCTGCGGCAGGCTTTGGAACGGCACCGCACAAGCATGGGCAAATACGCCGGCTCCCTCTACTGGTCGATGAACGACGTCTGGCCGGCGGTGTCCTGGAGNACGGTGGACCACGCCGGCAGGTGGAAGCTGGGACAACACGCCGCCAAGNGGGCNAACGCCCCGCGCACCGTGTTGTGGGAACGGGCCTCGGAAGATTCCTTGCGGCTTCNAGCCTTCAACGACCTTCCATCGCCNGTTTCAGGACACCTTGCCGTGCAGTGCCAGACGATGGACGGTGTGGTTCTCAAGGACACGTCAGTGGCATGGCGCTGTCCGGCACTTGGCACGATACGACTCAACCTCGGTCCGATGGACTTGTGGCGTGAAACCCCAAAAAGCAGTTTCCTCGCATGGCAATGGACCGATGCAGCGCACCCCGGCGACACGCTCCGGCAATCGGCGCTGTGGGAAGACGCCGTCGACGTGAACCTGCCCACAAGCCACATCGACGTTTCCGTGTCGGACGTCCGATTGACCATCGTCAGCTCGGGTTACGTGCCGATGGCTTGGGTGGGTTGCGATTTGCCGGGACGGTTCTCAGACAACGGCATGCCGCTGGAACCCCACGTCCCTGTCCACATAACCTTCAGCCCTGAAGAAGACCAAGCCGAACCAAGGACGTTCCAGGTGCGCGGGACGGGTCAGTGAATGGCCTGGATGGTGAGTTGTTGAGGGCCCAAGGCGACTTGGTCGCCAGGCTGGGCTCCATGCCATTGCTGGGCCAACGGCGCCTCCGCACCCACGCAAAGCACCAAGGCGTTGGGCAACTGCATTTTGCCTAGAGGCACGCCCACCAGCACCCAAGGCCCTGTGGTCTCGACCAATGCGCCTGGCGAGACGCGTTGGACAGTACCAACAGCTNCCGCGTACTGTCTCAATTTGCTCCTCATGGCCTCCAGACGATTCACTGCNTCTAAAACCCGAGCTTGCTCCAAGTGAATCATTGCACGTCCAGTTTCATGTTTGTCTCCTGCGCTGCTCTTTGTTTCCGAGCCAAGCGCCTCGCGCAAAGAGAGCAAATCGCCCCTCCTACTCGCCAAACTGCGTTCCAACTCAGAACCCAGACCCTCAAAAATATCTTGACGTGATGTCTTTCCCTCCATAATCTCCTCGATGTAGGCATCCAAATTACGCCCTTCGAATCAATCCGTTGTTGACAACATTTGGGTGCCTCGTGGCAGATTATTCCATTAATTTTGGAGGGTCAAATGCAAGTACTTCTCAGACTAAATTCTACAACACATGATTACTGAAACACAGGTTCTCGCTGCCCAGAATGAGTGGGGCACAGGCGTGGTGAAAATTGGCTCGCTCAAAGACCAGCGAGGAGAATGCGAGTCTTTTGCAAGTGACTTCCTCGACAAAATGTATGCATTTGATTTGGGGACCGTGTTGTTCAAGCCCACAAAGTGTGCGGTCGAGCAATTCAGGGCGTCAAAGGCGGAAGCGAAATCTTATTTCATCGCCGGGGACGACAAAGCCTGTCAGGAAGATGGAGGCTTCGCAATCAATCCGTGGACCAAGGTTCGTTTTGAGAACACTGGAATGATTCTCGAGCAANGTCGCGCTTTGGCGATGGGCAATTACTTCTTCACCGATTTGCAGGGCAATGAGGCCAAGGTGGAATACACGTTTGGATACAAACTTGTGGGAGACCTCCTGAAAATCGATTTGCACCACTCTTCCTTCCCCTACAACCCTTGAGCAAGGAGCCATCTTAATTCCTCGCAGACGAAGACTGCGACGCCTTGCGCATCCCCCTTCTGAGATTCAGCCATGCCCGGCAGATTCCAACACAAAACAGCTGTGATTGCCGCTTGCCTATGCTTGCATTGGATTGCGATGCCTTATGCCGTTCAGTGGATTGCCTTGAGCGCCGTGCCTACAGAGGTCGAACATCAAGAACAAGAGACAAATGCAGAGGAAAGCGGGTTGGAATTGGACGCGTCCATGTTGGCTGCCCTTCTGACCTCCTGGACGTTCAACCCCCTCGAAAACAACGTAGATGTTCACCAGGCCTCCGCCTGGAATCGGCTGTTGGACGACACGTTGCTGGATCCTCCGGAACAGCAAGCCTGAAGATTGACGTCGGCCCCGTGGCTGACCTGCTGTTACCTTGTTGATTCAATCCAATTTCCATGTTCCAACACATCGGGCGTGATTTGCCCTCTTCCATCGTTGTTTTCCTTGTCGCACTTCCCCTCTGCCTCGGCATCGCCCTGGCTTCCGGCGCGGCACCCATCGCCGGCTTGATTGCCGGCATCATCGGCGGCATCATTGTCGCCCCCATCTCCGGCAGCCACGTGGGCGTGTCCGGACCTGCCGCAGGGCTTGCGGTGATCGTGTACGACGGCATCC
This sequence comes from Crocinitomicaceae bacterium, assembly GCA_002729115.1. GTDB lineage: Bacteria > Bacteroidota > Bacteroidia > Flavobacteriales_D > Sanyastnellaceae > UBA11663. The sequence continues at coordinate 3,788 of PBWG01000103.1, forward strand.
AAGACGTCGGGTTTGAAGCCTTCCTCTTGGCCGTGGTCATCGGTGGCTTGGCCCAATTGGTGCTGGGCATCGCGCGTGCCGGCATCGTCGGAAAGTACTTCCCTGGCAGCGTCATCCAAGGCATGCTGGCCGCCATCGGCATCATCATTTTCATCAAGCAAATCCCACACGGTTTGGGGTACGCCGGCGCCGAAGGCACGACCAAGGCAGACAAGGTGTTCGACGTCTTGTTGTTGCTGGGCGACAACCTGGCCTACGCCGCCCCCACGGCCATGACCGTGACAGGGGTTTGCCTCGCCATTTTGCTCCTGTGGGAGACCTCCTTCATGAAAGCCCAAAGCTTCACCAAGGTGCTTTCAGGCTCCCTCGTGGCCGTGTTGGCCGGCGTGGTAGTCAACTTGGTCACCCGAAGCGGCGGAGGCGCGTTGACCGCCAAGCAACTGGTGGACGTACCCACAGGCCACGCCGCCAACGGCATCGACCCCACGGTTTGGGGCTCCTTGTTGACCTTCCCTGACTTCTCTGCGATTGGCGACAGCGCCATTTGGATTTTGGGCGTCACCATTGCCGTGGTGGCCAGCCTCGAGACGTTGTTGTGCGTGGAAGCCACCGACAAGTTGGACCCCCAAAAGCGCGTCACCCCCACCAACCGTGAATTGTTGGCCCAAGGGGTCGGAAACACGGTGAGCGGGCTAATTGGCGGATTGCCCATCACGCAGGTGATTGTGCGCTCCTCGGCCAACATCCAAACCGGCAACGCCACCAAAATGAGCGCCATCCTGCACGGTGTATGGCTGATGGTGTTCTTCCTCCTGGCCCCCACGCTGCTGACCTACATCCCCCTCGGGAGCTTGGCGGCAGTCTTGTTCGTGGTGGGCTACAAGTTGGCAAAGCCCGCCACCTTCAAGCGCATTTACGAAAGCGGCATGAAGCACTTCATCCCGTTCGCCGTCACCATCTTGGCGATTGTGTTCATCGACCTGCTGAAGGGCCTGGGNATCGGNCTGGTGGTCGCCCTGCTCTGCAACAAGCTGATGGCCGACAAATCTGAATGAAGCAAGCCTCAGGGGGTCAAGACTCTTTGGCCCCCTGGGTGCGCTTGCGCAGTTTCCCCAACTCCTGGTCGTCCAACGACCTGTACTTGCCCACNGGCAAGTCCCCCAACTCCACGTGCATGATGCGCGTGCGCTTGAGCCGCCTCACCCGGTAACCGAGCTCCTCACACATGCGGCGGATCTGACGGTTGAGGCCCTGCTTGAGGACAATCTTGAACGACTGCCGGCCAGTTTGCTCGACTTCACACGGCAAGGTCACCGTGTCCAAAATGGCCACCCCTGACGACATGCGTTNCACAAAGTCACCCGTGATGGGCTGGTTCACCGTGACGTGGTATTCCTTCTCGTGGCCATACCGGGCGCGAAGGATGTCGTTGACGATGTCGCCGTCGTTGGTCAAAAAGATCAACCCCTCACTCATCTTGTCCAAGCGCCCCACGGGGTAAATCCGTGTGGGAAAGTTGATGGCGTCGATGATGTTGTCTTTCTCGCGCCGTTGGTCTGTGGTGCAGACGATGCCCACAGGCTTGTGGTACGCGATGACAATGCGCTCTTGGTCGTTGCCTGCCACCGGCTCGCCGTCCACCTCCACCACATCACCAGGTTGCACCCGCGTCCCCAGTTCCGGCACCTTGCCATTCAGCGTGATGCGGCCTTCTTCCAGCAACTTGTCGGCGGCGCGGCGTGAGCAATGCCCCACTTCGCTGAGGTACTTGTTGATGCGTGTTCCTTGAGGTGCTTCTGCCATGGCGATGTCAAAGGTCGTGAACTCCGTGCGCCGCGGCAATGCAGGCGCTAACTTCGTGTCATGAACCTCGCGGACAGCGCCACCTCTCCCTTTCAACTGCCTGAAACAGGTTCAACCTCCACGTCCGAATCCAAGCGAGAACTGAAATCCCAAGCCCGTGCTTTTTTGGAAGCCATGGCCGCAGACTCGGTCGCGGGCAAGTGGATTCCAGACGTCACGGAGCGCTGGCGTCAAATTGAATCTGAAATTGACTCAGATGGAGTTTACACACACACNTACAAAGAGTTAAGGTTCGGAACAAGATTGGCTTGGCGCAACAGCAACCGATGCATTGGCAGGCACTTTTGGCGCACCTTGCANGTCGTCGACGCCAGGCAGTGCGACACCGCAGAGGACGCCCACCGTCACCTGGTCAACCACGTGAACGACGCCTTCAACGGAGGCAACATCCAGAATGTGATCACCGTCTTTCCTCCCAGGAGGCCTGGCAAAAGTGACGCGTGGCGCATGGTGAACCACCAACTGATTCGGTACGCGGGATTCCGAGAAGGCGACGGCGACATCCTCGGCGACCCGGACAGCGCGGACTTCACGGCTTATTGCGAATCGNTGGGATGGCAAGGAGAGCCNACGCCATGGANCCCCCTCCCNTGGGTCATGGTNAAGGACGGGAAGCCNCTTCCNCCCCACGANCCGTTCCAATCGGGCGCGTTGACCTTGCACGAAGTGCCCATCATTCATCCAGACCATGCGGCCACGGCCGAGCTTGACCTCAGGTGGTATGCAGTGCCGTTGTTGGCCGACATGGCTCTGAAAATTGGCGGCGTGGTGTATCCGTTCGCCCCGTTCAACGGCCATTACCTGGGCACCGAGATTGCGGCCCGCAACTTGACCGACCCAGACCGCTACAACGTGCTTGAACCGTGGGCCAAGGCCTGCGGCATCCAGCCGTCCACGCAGCGGAGTCTTTGGAAAGATGAAGCCTTGGTGAAACTCAACCAGGCCCTGCTCTCCAGCTTCGACCACGCGGGCATCACCATGGGCGACCACCACGAAATGGGCAGGGCGTTTGAAGGGTGGTGCCAAGCTGAAGCCAAGCAAGGCCGCGAGGTGCCTGGCGATTGGTCTTGGCTTACCCCACCTATTTCTGGCAGTTTGACCCCGCAATTTCACAGGTCCTTTTCCAACGCCGTCGTCACGCACACCAACTACTTCTACCAAGAACCGGTCAAGGTGAAAGGCATGTCTTACCCGTCGAAGGCCAAAGACACGCACCGCCTGTTGGTCGGAGATGCTTTCTCGCAAGATCAGCCACCCGCCACCTGTCCGTTCAGCAAATTGTCTTCCACATTCAAAAACTTTTGGTCATGACCAGCCACGAAATCGACTACACCATTTATGGGGACGACCTCCAAGCAGTGGAGGTGGAACTGGATCCGCAAGAAACCGTGATTGCCGAGGCGGGTGCCATGAATTGGATGGAACAAGACGTCGCCTTCGAAGCCAAAATGGGCGACGGATCCACCCCCAACCAAGGGTTTTTTGGCGGGCTTCTCAACGTTGGAAAACGCGTGCTGACGGGAGAGTCCCTGTTCATGACGCACTTCACCAACGTCGGGGTGTCCAAGCGTCGCGTGGCCTTTTCATCCCCTTACCCAGGCAAAATCATGCCTGTGGATTTGAAGCAGCGCGGCGGCACGTTGCTGTGTCAAAAAGACGCCTTCCTCTGCGCCGCCAAAGGGACCAAGGTGTCGATTGCGTTCAATAAGCGGTTCGGTGCCGGATTCTTTGGCGGAGAAGGGTTCATCCTGCAAAAGCTTCAAGGCGACGGGCTCGCGTTCCTTCACGCAGGCGGCACGGTGGTGGAGCGACACCTGAACAACGAGACTTTGCGCGTGGACACGGGATGCATTGTGGGCTTCACGCCTGGCATCGACTACAACATCGAGGCGTCGGGCGGATTGAAAAGCATGTTTTTCGGCGGGGAAGGGCTCTTTTTGGCCACCCTCCGCGGAACAGGCACAGTCTACCTGCAAACCCTCCCGTTCAGCCGACTCGCGGACCGCGTGATTCGCCACGCCCCTGCCCTGCAAGGCCGGTCCAAAGGCGAGGGTTCCGTACTTGGGTCGCTTGGCCGGATGGTCGACGGCGACAACTTTTGATTCAAGGGAAGACCACGGTTTTCTGACCGTGCACGAACACCCGTCCCTCCAGATGAAGCTTCACACCGCGGGCCAGCGCTTCCCGTTCGCACACCCTGCCCTTGCGTCTCAATTCTTCGGGCCCGTCGCGGTGTGACACCCGCACCACCTCCTGCTCCAAAATGGGGCCTTGGTCCAGGTCTGCCGTCACGTAATGACATGTGGCCCCGACCAGCTTCACCCCCTTTTCATGGGCCTGATGATAGGGCTTGGCGCCGGCAAAACTGGGCAAGAAGCTGTGGTGGATGTTCAACATGCGGCCTTCGTGTTGGCCCACAAGTTCCGCAGGCATGATTTGCATGAACCTGGCCAACACCGTCAGCTCTACACCATGCCGGTCCAAAATTTCTCCAATGGCCGCAAACCCTTCTGACTTCGACGGGCCAAACGGCACATGGTGAAAGGGAACGTCGTACCAAGAAGCGTGCACTCCGAGGTGCTCGTGGTTGGCCACGACGCACACCACCTCACAAGGCAACTCACCAGTGCGCCACCGTTCGAGCAAGTCAACCACGCAATGCGTTGTCTTCGAAGCCAAAATGGCCACTCGTGGTTTGCGCGACATCGGCAGCCACTCCACCGCGGCTTGGACGCGCTCCGCGGAAGACAACAAGCGCTCCGAAAGATCGTTTTCGCCCGACATGGCATGGCGAACTTCAAGACGCATGAAGAATCGCCCTGAAGACTGGTCCGTATGCTGCTGGGCATCCAAGATGTTCCATCCCCCACGCGCCAGGGCTGAAGTGAATTCAGCCACCACGCCAGTTTGGTCGTCGCAGGTCACCCGCACGCACCACAATTCCTCCAGGTTGTCATTCATGCCTCTGAAAATACCTCTTTTGGTGGAATTCGTTCCACTACCTTCGCAGTGAATCCAAACCCAGTCTCATGAAGAAAGTAACATTCATCCTTGGCATGGTGGCAGCTACAGCAGGGTTCACCGGCTGCGAAGAGCCATTGGCTTGCGAAGAAGGCAACAAGGCCATCTTGACAGTGTATAACAACACCTTGTGCACCCCCATGATTGAAGCCAACGGCGACGATATGGTGGAGATTGAAGCCCTCGGCAGCGCCGTAATCGAGCTCGACGCAGGTACGTACGACATCTACGCAGACCTCGCACTCATCACTGCATGCGTGGAGGCTGACACCACCATCGAAACTGTATGTGGTGGCGAGTACACTTGGACGTTCGAGTGATTCACGCTTCAACGCAATGAAAAGGCGCCCCATGTGGCGCCTTTTTTGTTGCCCTTCATTCGATGGGGCAACCGATGGCCTGGGTAACGGAATCGCGTGGCGCTTGCCCTGCCAACAGGGCGGCCACGGCGTCACGCAGGTCATGCCTTTTGGGTTTGGGTCGGTGCTTGCCCAGCGACACGTACAAGTCGTTCACCCGTCCGCGGTAATACACCTTGCCCAGGGAATCCAACACGAACACCTCTGGGGTCCACCTGGCGTCGAGACCGACCGCCACCCCCTCTTGGTCAAGCTCCAAAGGCCAGGTGACTCCGTAGGTGTCCGCAAACCCCTCGATGTCGTCTTGAGAGGCGCTTCCCTCAGGAAAGAAACCCACCATCTCCACGGGAGCTTCCGTCGCCGTCCACTCGTTGTGGAGCGCGTTGAGGAAATACGTGTAATCCTGGCAAATGGGACAGAGCGGCGCCAAAAACACCACCACCTTCCACACAGGGCTCACTGAGGCAGCACTTGCAGTTGGGCGCTGCGCACCGTGCCGGTGGACGTGGTCAACGTGTAGAGGTACTGGCCCGCGGGGAGCGCCGAGACGTCGAAGGCCTCCAAATGATGACCGGCCGGGAGGTTCTTGCCGTCCAACCACGTTTTCACCACACGCCCTTGCATGTCTCTCAAGACGAGCGACGCCTTTGCCGGCTGGGTCAAGTGAAAACCCACCCGCACCTGATCGGCACGCGAAGGGTTGGGCCACGCTGGGAACAAGTTGTCCTGGCTGTAGTGAAGGACTGTATTCCGGTCAGGCACCGACAAGGAAATGTCCTCGTCTCCCTCTTCATAAGGCACGCCTTGAAGGAACAGCACAAACATCTCCTCGGTGGTGAAGTCTCCCCAGGACATCCACTCCGGTGGATCGTGGGGATTGTACGGGTTGTCGGCGGTGTTGTCGTACGCGCAGAACGACTCGACCACATACCCCGCTGGAATGTGCACCAGCTCGGGAAACGTGAAAATGCCTTGCCAGTTGAAGTCCCACTCCGGGATTGAAATCAACGGGATGGTGTCTTGCCCGTTGAGGCTGCGTGCAAACACTTCCCAAGACTTGCCCAACAAATGGCAATGAGGCGTGATCGACACCAAGCTGATGTCGTCTTCCACGGGAACTGTGGAATGGAAGGTGGTGATTTCGTTGGGCGGGATGACGAAGGGCTCTCCCAGCGTTTCGGGGCCCGCAATCACCGTGACGATCTCGCGCTGGATGGGGGCGTCGTGGAAGAAGATGTTGATCTCGGTTTGATCCACCTCCTCGATGGGAGACGGCCCGTAGTGCATCTGCAAGAGCAGGTGGCTTCCAGGCTCCATGACATGTCCAATGGTCGGCGGAAATTCAAGCGGCGGCGTGCCGGGCACCCACCCCCCAAACAAGAACTGCTCCACGTCGACGCCGTAATCGCCAAAGCTCTCGTACCCCGGATTGGGATCGGCCGCATCCAAGGCTTGGGCTTGGGCAATGACATAAGGCACGTTGGTGTACGCCACCAGGGCGTGATGGTCGACCGCGTTGTTGCCCGGTCTGATTTCCACCGCCATCACTTCCTTGGCCTCGGTCACGCCCGTGGGGATCACGAAGACCTGGTATTGGTCCAACATGTTGCCTTCATGCACGAAGGGCTCGGGCATGCCCAACACCAAATCGGGCTCGCCAATCTGACTGTCGTCGGGGTACGACGGCAACCCGGGGTTGTCTGCGGGGTTGCCCTCCGGCATGCCGTCCGCCACCCAAGCGCTGATGAGGTCCTTTTGGACTTGGGTCAAAAACCGCTCGCCACGCAGGGAACTGTAGTTGTGGTCCGGGGTCCAAGGCGGCATGTAGCCTGTCTGGGTGACGTACTCGATGAAGTTGCCGTAGGCTGCGACTTCCGCGTACGTGGTGAACGGCATGGGGCCGATCTCCCCCACCCGATGGCATTGGGTGCACTCGTTATAAATGATGGGCGCGATGTCCGCATGGAACGTGACACTCTGGGCCAAACAGGCTGCCGAGGAAAGCGCTGAAACGCACACCACAGCCAAAGTGGAAAACAACTTCATCCCACCAAGGTACACCCAGGAGTCGAATTCGAGCGAACAACACAATCAAGTCCATCGCACGACCCTCCGTCGCTGAAGATGTCCGAACTTCAGGGCATGCGAACATTTCTGACCTCCATTTTCCTAGTCGCTTGCACGGGCCTATCTCCTGCATCTACCTCTGCGCAAGCCGCAGGGCCCGACGCCCGTGGATTCATCGTGGCCGTGGGCGACGACGTCCCCGACTTTGAATTGACAGACTTGACAGGCGCGGTCCACAGCCGTGCTTCCCTGCTTGGCTCCGTCTACGTGCTTCAATTCACCGCGTCGTGGTGCAGCGTGTGTCGCGCGGAAATGCCCCACTTGGAATCCGAGGTTTGGCAGGCATTCAAAGACCGGCAGGCCGGTTTCACCCTTCTCGGTGTCGATCTGGACGAACCTGCAGAGAAGGTGGCGGACTTCGCGGCCAAGATGAAGGTCACCTACCCCATGTGCCCTGATGCAGGTGGCGAGGTATTCTACAGCATTGCTGGCAAAAAAACAGGCGTCACGCGCAACGTGGTGGTGGACCAAGAGGGACGCATCGCGATGCTGACCAGGCTCTTCGACGAAGAAGAATTCGCCCTCATGATTGAGGTGGTCGACGGCCTCACGACCTCAGAGTGACGCTTCGCGGTGAAAAGAAAAAAACCTGACCGTCTTGCATTCGAACGATTGCAACTCAATCAGGGCCCAGATCAAACCTGGATAAACCTCTAACCTTGCGCCGCCTCTTGACTCAGCGCAGATGAAGTGACACCTGGAAGGTCAACCATTTCCACCGTTCAAAGTGCAACTTGGGTTACTCTTACGACAGAACCACGCTTCTCATTATAGCTCCCAGGCATCCAACTCGTTCAACACGAACGCCCACTTGTCCGCTTGCTCGTCCAAGATTTTACCAATCGGCTTGCCCGCGCCATGGCCGGCGTTGGTCTCCACCCTCAAGATGACAGGACGGTCGCCCTTGTGCACCGCTTGAAGGCGGGCGGCAAACTTGAAGCTGTGGGCAGGGACCACGCGGTCGTCGTGGTCGGCGGTGGTGACCATGGTGCTTGGGTACGTCACACCTTCGTTCAAGTTGTGGACCGGCGAGTAGCCGAGCAAATTCTCGAAGTCCGCCTTGGTGCTGTCCGCACATCCGTATTCCGGGATCCAGCCCCACCCGATGGTGAACTTGTGGTAACGCAACATGTCCATCACCCCCACTGCCGGCAGGGCCACGCGGGCGAAGTCCGGACGTTGGGTCATGATGGCGCCCACAAGTAGCCCGCCGTTGGATCCGCCTGCAATGGCCAGCTTGTCGTGCGATGTGTAGCCCTCCGCGACCAAGTGGTCTCCGGCGGCGAAGAAGTCGTCGAACACGTTCTGCTTGTCCAAAAGCATGCCCGCTTTGTGCCAGGCCTCGCCAAATTCTCCACCCCCACGAAGGTTGGCCATGGCATACACGCCACCACGCTCCAGGAACGCGACGTTGCTCGCGCTGA
>PBWG01000104.1 GCA_002729115.1 Crocinitomicaceae bacterium
GTCTAAGCTGTCTTCTAATAGCATGTNNTGGCGGGCGATGNAGGATTCGAACCCCCGTCTCCGGCTCCGAAGGCCGGAAGGATATCCAGACTACCCTAATCGCCCGTAGACCTCCCGAGAAGCCCCCCCTTCTTGAAGAAGGCGGGTGTCTTGGCTTGTCCATGGTGCGCTCCCTCCCGTGCATTCCCAGTGGATGTTCAGCGTGTTGCCGCGAGACCACGATGCCCATCACGCAAGCCGAAGCCTCCCGCCTGGCGCGCCGGACCGGCATGAAGCAGGACGACTTCGCCGTCGTCAACGACGGGGTGCTGACGCTGCTCAACAACGCACAAACGAGGGCCTGCGTTTTCCTGTTGACCGACTCGTCCGATTTGTACGCTGAAGGCATGTGTTCCGTGTATGAAATTCGACCGAAGGGCTGCCAAACCTACCCGTACGTGCTTGACCAAGACGACCGAGCGGTCCTCGACGAGGGCTGTCCCCATCGGTCGCAATTTCCTCCGCCTCCCGAGGGAACCGACATGGTGCTGCTCAACCTTGAGGAGCGCATCGTGCGTGAAGGATCAGCCGACTGAGGCTTCGGTGAACCCGCTCAACATGCACCGATTGCGGTGCCCAACCGCACGACTCCACCAGCCTCAGCACGTCCGACCAATCGCCGTTGAGCAAGGCCAAGGGATGGTTGAGTGGCAGGGCATCGGTGGTGTGTTCGGTGGGAGGATGGACGGGCAAGATGAGCACGAACCCTGCATCAGGGTGGGCCACGTCCCGAGCGCTGCGAAGGGAGGCTTCCAGCAACGGGTCGTTCGCCATGCTGCCGTGGGAGTTTCGACCGTAGGGCGGGTCGAGGACGAAACCGGCGACCTTGCCAATCCAATCGTCGGGAATGGCGTCGGCCAGTCGCGTCGCGTCCCCGCGCTTGACGCTGGCGTGTTCGGGTGTCGTTCCGTCGTGCGCCCATGCCAGGTTGGTCCTCGCTCCCTGCACCATCTCGGAGTGAACGTCAATGCCGATGGCGTTTCTCCCACTCAGTGAGGCCTCGATGAGGAACCCTCCGGTGCCGGTCATCGGGTCAACGACGGGCCCTCGCTCGGGCGGCCCTGCGGCCAAATTGACCGCCAGTCGGGCCAGCACGGGGTCGAGGCTCACCGGTTTGAAGAACGGGCGCTCACCCGCTCTCCGTTCACCGTTGGAAAAGGACGCTTGCCCGTCGCCTTCCATCCAGCCGCATGCCAGGGACGCGGTTGGTCCGTCCGCTACCAAAGCCAGCACGCAGTCCGGTTCGCTCAAGTCCACGGTGTAGCCTCGGTCGACCAGTACGCCTCCGAGTCTTCCCGACAGGGCGGACAGGCTCCAGCCGGGGATCTTTGCCCCTTGCTTCCAAGATCGAACCGCCACCGTCCCTTTGACCGGATGAGCCTCAACGTAGGTCGCCATACGAGCCAACCATTCGTCTTCACTGGTGGCTTCCGTGGCCGTGACCACGCCGTCATGGAGGAAACATTGGAGCCCGCTGGCGAGTTGGAGAGCGGNCGTTCGNCGGGCTTCGCTGGCACCGGCCACGCGCACCCANCGNGCCGAGGTTTCGNNTTCNAGNCGGGCCTCGGGCAAGAGCGCNGCGAGTTCGGCTTTGGCCAACCCGGGATGCCAACCNCGCAGGCATGCCAGCATGTCGCCCATGGTCCACCCTGTAGCCCAGCCTTCTTGATGGAATCGCAGGCGAACGCCTACATACGGTGACCTGTTGTTGGAATCATGGGCTGCAACCTGAAGGACATCGCTCCGGCAGAACAGACCAGCCTCAAGGATTTGGCCGGTAAACGCGTGGGCATTGACGCGTTTCTCACGGCGTTCCAGTTCCTCACCACCATGCGCGACCGCTCACCTCAGGGCGATGGCATGCCCCTGCGTGACGCCAACGGTAACCCGGTGTCTCACCTGATGGGTTTCCTTCACCGAACGGCCACGCTNTTGGCAATGGGCATCAAGCCCGTCTACATCTTCGACGGCACTTCACCTGAACTCAAGGCCGATGAGATGGCTGCCCGACGCGCTCGCCGTTTGGAAGCCGAAGCCGTTCACAAAGAGGCCTTGGCCGCCGGCGATTTTGCCCTGGCTCAGAAGATGGCGGCCCGCATCATGCACTATTCTCCACAAATGGTGGAAGAGACGCAACGCCTCCTCGACCTCATGGGCGTTCCGTGGGTGACCGCCGCTGCTGAGGGCGAGGCTCAAGCCGCCGTGATGGCCGCCAAAGGGCAGCTCGANGTCGTCGCCACACAGGACTGGGACGCCCTCCTCTACGGCTCNCCCGTGTTGGTTCGCAACCTCATGGACGACGGCACCAAGCGCTACGGGCGCGTGGTTCACGCCCAATCCATCGATCTCAGCGAGATGTTGGCGAGCAACGAGCTCAGCCGTGAACAACTGGTGGATCTCGCCATCATGATCGGCACCGACTACCACCCGGGCATCAAGGGCATCGGACCCAAGACCGGCCTGAAACTCATCAAACAACACGGCACGCTTGAAGCGGTCTGTGAGGCCAAGGACAAGGAGGTGCCCGAACGGCTGGATGAAATTCGCGAGATCTTCCTCAATCACCCTGCGGTGGACGTGGAGGAAGCCGACCTCAAGCAGGGGCAAGTCGACCGCGCCGGCCTCGTTCAATTTCTTCAGGAAGAGCGCCAGTTCAGCCAGCGTCGCATGGATCAGGCCTTCGAGAAACTGAAGGAAGGCGGCTATCTTCGGGAAGGCGGTCAGACCTCGCTGTTTTCCTTTGACGGCTGAATGAAACGCAGTGGACTCGCCAGCGTCATCACGCCTTCATGCTCCACAAGTCCGTTCCGTGCCTCCGTCTGGATGTCGTGCAGCGCTTCGTTCACGGTGTTGACCGGTGCGCACGGGATGCCCCTCAGCAACCCTTCGAGGGTGGCTCGGTCCAGCGATGAGACGGCCGCTTGAACGGTGGTTTCCACCGCCGTTCGCTCTTCGATTCGGGCGCTGTTGTCCTTCCAGTGCTCGGGCACGTCCAGTTCCAACGCCGCCACGAGTTTGTGCCACTGATTCTCGGTGCCCACGCCGATGGCGAACCAACCGTCGCTGGCCTCGAAGGCCCGGTAGGGCACGAGGTTGGGGTGGGCACTGCCCATCCGTCCGGGGGTGATACCGGCCAGCGCGTTGTGCCCCTGATTGACGAGCGAGGCCAGCGCCGTGTCCCACAGGGAGACGTCGATGCGAGCCCCCTTGCCGGTTTTCTCCCGGTGGTAGAGCGCCGCCAAAATCGAGGACACGGCGTTCATGCCGGTCATGACGTCGATCCACGCCACGCCAACCTTGGCAGGGCCACCGTCGGCGTCGCCGGTGATCGACATGATGCCGCTACGTGCCTGCATGGTCAGGTCAAACGCCACTTCGTCTCGTCGTGGGCCGTTTTGGCCGTAGCCGGAGATGCTGCAGACGATGACGTGCTCGGGCACGTCGCCCACGACGGCGTCAAAGGTCCCGGGTTTGAAGTTCTCAACGACGATGTCGAACTCAGCGACCAGCGTTCGAAGGCGCGCTTGCTCCTGCTTGATGTTGACCGTCTCGATGCGCTTGCCGCGGTTACACGACAGAAAGTAGGATGCGACCTCCTCGCCGTCAAACCCGGACTGAAACGGTGGGCCCCACGATCGGGTGTCGTCGCCCCAAGGGGCTTCGAGTTTGAGCACCTCGGCGCCCAAGTCACTCAAGGTCTGAGTAGCGTGGGGGCCTGCGAGAATTCGAGAAAGGTCGAGCACGCGAACGCCGGACAGCGGTTGCATACGACGGCCTTCAGCGGGGGTCAATTCAACCTATGCGTCCGTGCGGACGACGGGTTTGTGATCCACGAGGTGAAATCAGGCGTTCTTGTCAGCCTGAACCTGCTTGCGAACGTCCTGGGCAGCAGCCTTGGCTGCTTGCATGGCCTTTCGCACACGGGTTCCAGCTGCGCTGTTGCCTTTGTCGTGCTTTGCAGCGTCGACAAGGGCGGCGGTCAAATCATCAATCATCTTCTGTACCATAGCCTCAACGGACATAAGCCTCCGTCCGGAAAGTCGGTTCTTATGGCTTGCCTATCGATTCAATGAACGGCGTGGGGGGAAACCTGCTCGTCCTTGGCGAGGGATTGAAAACCCTCACCACGGACCCCCTACCGTAGGGGAGACACCATGGGGTTCGCTCGACGGTCCACGCAACCCGACCCGGACCCCGTCACCACCCAAGAATGGCGAGACTCCATCCGTGCTGTCGCTGAGCAGTGGGGCGAGGAGGAAGCCCGNCGTCTTCTCCACGCCACCGTGGACGCCGCCAAGGACGCCGGCGTGGACNTTGAAGTGGTTGAAACGCCCTACCTCAACACGATTCACCCCGACGACCAGGGAACCTACCCGGGCGATTTGGCCATGGAGGAACGCCTCCACGGCATCATTCGNTGGAACGCCATGATGATGGTCACTCGAGCGAACAANTACTTCGACGGCATCGGCGGCCACATCTCCACGTACGCCTCCGCTTCCCACGCTTGGGAGATCGGCTTCAACCACTTCTTCCGCGGGAAGGACGACGGCTCTTCAGGCGACCACTTGTACTGGCAGGGCCACGCCTCTCCGGGCATTTACGCCCGTGCTTGGCTTGAGGGCCGATTGACCCACGAGCACGTCGAAAAGTTCCGACAAGAGGTCGGTGGNCANGGNCTCTCNAGCTACCCGCACCCTCGCTTGATGCCCGACTTCTGGGAGTTCCCCACCGTCAGCATGGGCTTGGGCGCCATGACGGCCATCCATCAGGCACGGTTCAATCGCTACCTCGAAGACCGAGGCTTGGCCACCACCAGNCCCTCCCGGGTCTGGTACACGATGGGCGACGGTGAATCCGACGAACCCGAATCNCTNTCGCAACTCTCCCTNGCCGGTCGCGAGGGCCTCGACAACATCGTGATGACGATGAACTGCAACTTGCAGCGCCTCGACGGTCCCGTCCGTGGAAATTCCAAGATCGTCCAGGAACTGGAAGGCCGCTTCCGNGGGGCCGGCTGGAACGTCATCAAGGTGCTCTGGGGCAGTTCGTGGGACGACCTCTTCGCTCGGGACACGCAAGGTCTGCTGGTCGCCCGCCTCAACGGGCTGGTCGANGGCGACGAGCAGCGCATCATGACCGCCGACGGCGCCACNATCCGCAAGGAACTGTTCAACTCCGACGGGCTCACCGCTCTTGTCGCTCACCTCTCCGACGAGGATCTCGAAACGTTGTGCGCCGACGTTGGCGGTCACGANTTCACCAAACTNCACGCNGCNTANGCNGCCGCCACGGCNCACAAAGGNCAGCCCACGGCNGTGCTGATTCGNACCATCAANGGCTACGGGCTNGGTCCTGCNTTNGCNGGNCGNAACACNACGCACCAGAAGAAGAAGGCCGACATGGAAACCATGCAGTTCATGCGCACCGATCTCGGCCTTTCGTTTACGGACAAGGACCTCGAAGCCTACCCTTACGTCATGCCCGAAGACGTTCCTGACCTCGTCGCCTACGCCAAGGAGCGCCGTGGTGCCTTGGGCGGTCCGATGCCCAAGCGCGTGGTGCCCAGCGAAGCGATTGACCTCGCCGACGCCAAAGCCTACGCGGAGTTTGACGAGGGCACCAAGGGCAGCATGGAAGTCTCCACCACCATGGCGTTCGTGAGGGTGCTTCGAGCGCTGATGAAAGACAAGGCCTTCGGTCAGCGTGTCGTCCCCATCATTCCCGATGAGGCTCGAACCTTCGGTATGGACCCTCTGTTTGCCGAGTTCGGCATTTACCACCCTGAAGGCCAGTTGTACAAACCGGTCGACCACAACGTCCTGATGAAGTACAAGGAATCAGCCAAAGGCCAGCTGTTCGAAGAAGGCATCAACGAAGCCGGTGCCACCTCCACCTTCATCGCTTCCGCCACTTCCTATTCGACGCACCTCTACCCCACCGTGCCGTTCTACACCTTCTACTCGATGTTCGGGTTCCAGCGCGTGGCCGACCTCATCTGGTCTGCGGCCGACCAGCGAGCCCGTGGTTTCCTGATGGGCGCCACGTCCGGACGCACGACCCTCAACGGCGAAGGGCTCCAGCACCAGGACGGGCACTCGCTCTTGATGGCTCACACCAACCCCGCCGTCCGAGCGTGGGACCCCGCCTTTGCTTACGAGTTGGCGACCATCATCCGCCACGGTATCGAAGAGATGTACGTTGACAACCAAGACGTGCTGCACTACATCGCCATCTACAACGAAAACTACCCCATGCCACCGAAGCCAAAAGGCGCTGACGAGGGCATCATCAAGGGCATGTACCTGCTTCGCGGCGCGCCAAAAGGCGACGGACCGCTCGTACGACTCATCGGCTCGGGCCCCATCATGGTGCAAGTGCTGGATGCGGTGGAGAAGCTTGAGACCTACGGCGTGCGCTGTGAAATTTACTCCGCCACCTCCTACGGCGAACTCCGACGAGAGGGCCTGGCGTGCGACCGACACAACCGCCTCCACCCGACCGACGAGGCTCAGAAGCCCTACGTGGAGACCCTGCTCGCTGAACCGCTGCCCACCGTCGCCGTCTCCGACAACATGGCGGCCGTCCCGGACATGATTCGTCAGTGGGTCAGCGGACCCTACACCGTCTTGGGCACCGACGGCTTTGGTCGGTCTGACACCCGCGAAGCGCTCCGTCGTTTCTTTGAGATCGACGGTGCCGCCATTGCGCTGGCTGCGCTGTCGTCGCTCGTGCGTGAAGGCGAACTCGACGCCAAAGTCTACGCCAAGGCGGAGAAGAATTTCGCCGTCTCCACCGATCGAGACGACATCGCTTCGCTTTGAACCGTTCAGTCGATGTGAACGCCTTCTTCACGCAGCATGGCCCGTTTCTTTTCCGAGCCGCCCTCTGCGCTGTACCCCCCGATGGAGCCGTCCGAGCGGATGACGCGATGGCAGGGGACCTCGGGTGCATACGGGTTCTTTCCGCAGGCGTTGGCCACGGCTCGGGCCGAGGACGGGTGGCCGATTTGGACGGCGATGTCCGTGTAGGTTCGCACCTCCCCGCACGGAATGGTTTGGAGGGCCGCCCACACCTTTTGCTGGAACGGTGTACCCTGAGCCATGGCCTGTGTCTTGCTCACTTCTTTTTCACGCCTTGGGTTGATACCCAACTACAAAGGGAAGACCCGTCAAGAAGGCCACCATGTGGGAACGCGTGCTGGTGGCCGCATTGGCGGCGTTCATCGTCTTCAAGGTGACGTTGATCACGTACCGGCGTCGCAAGTACCCTGAGCCGCATGAGGATTGGGCCAACGTCAACCTTGACGATCTGCACTTCCCCGAGGGCTTCCACTGGGGCACGGCCACGGCAGCGCATCAGGTCGAAGGCCATCAAGCGAACAACTGGACGGTCCACGAGGCGGCCAAGGGACTCGAGGCAAGTGGAGCGGCGTGCGACCACTGGAACCGGTGGAAAGACGACTTCCAACTGCTGTCCGACCTCGGTATGACCTCCTACCGGTTCTCCATCGAATGGAGTCGCTTGGAGCCCACCGAAGGCGCATGGGACGAAGCCGCCTTGGCCGTGTATGCCGAGATGGTGGATGACCTCGTGGGGCGCGGTATTCGCCCCGTCGTGACCCTGCACCACTTCACTCACCCCGACTGGTGGGAAGCCAAGGGCGGGTTTGCAGATCGAGCGAACATCCCAGCCTTTGCTGCCTATTGCGAGCGGGTGGTGGACACCCTGGCCGACCGAGTCAAGACGTGGGTGACCGTCAACGAACCCACGGTCTTCTCCACCATGGGCTACACCCTCGGGATGTTCCCTCCCGGCCGTCGCTCCATTCCGACGACGCTGCGGGTGATGCGGAACCTGCTGTTCGCTCACGGAACCGTCTACAAGGCCCTCAAACCCAAACATCCAGAGCTTCAATTCGGCGTGGCCAAGAACGTCACGCTCTTCGACCCTAAGAACCGCTGGAGCCCCATCGATTGGCCGCTTGCACGCCTCATGGAGTGGTTTTGGAACGGCGCCTGGCGAAGCGGCATGCAGAACGGCCGGATGTTCTTCAAGGACATCCCGGAGGCCAAAGGCACGCTGGATTTTGTGGGTTTAAACTACTACACGCACGTGCTGGTGGGCCCGGCTTCCGTGTCGCTTCTCAAAATGAAGTTCCCCAAGCGGCGTCAGGAAGTAGCGACCGAATTCGGCTACCCCATGTACGCCGAAGGCCTTCGTCGAGCCATCGAGTTCCTCGCTCCGTTGAACGTACCGATTGAAATCACGGAAAACGGCGTGGCCGACGCTGAGGACACCCTGCGAACCGAACACCTCCGCCGGCATCTATGGGTGTTGTCCAACGCCGTCAAGGACGGACACGACGTTCGCTCCTACCACCACTGGTCGCTGATGGACAATTTTGAGTGGGCCGAGGGCTATTCAATGCGCTTCGGTCTTCACCGGGTTGATTTTGAAAGTCAGGAACGAACGCTGCGGCCGAGCGGTGAAGTGTACAAGGCCATCGTCGGGCGTCGTTGATGGACGTCAAATCCACTGATCGTTTTCAGCGGTCAACGCACTGCCCGCTTCCCCCGTGTTGACCACGCCTCGAGGCTCCACAATCATCACCTTGCATTCGGCCTCGGCGTAGGGCTTGTGTCGCGTTCCTTTGGGGACAACGTGCATTTCTCCGGCGTTGAGCGTGATGGTGCGATCTTCAAACTCGATGTTCATGCTCCCCTCGATGACGATGAACACCTCGTCGGTGTGCCCGTGGTCGTGCCACACAAATTCACCTTCAAGCTTGACAAGTTTGAANTGGTAATCGTTCATTTCAGCGATGACCTTGGGTGACCAGTGGTCGGAAAAGAGGCTGAATTTCTCGTTCAGGTTGATGACGGTCATGCGCTGCCTACACGACCGTTTTACTTGGCTCTATGCCTCGGCAACGGCGGCACCCATGTTCCGTTGTTTCGTGCAAAATCCAACACGTGACAGTAGACGGTGGTGATCGACGATTGGGGGTCCTCCACCGAGTTGAGGTGGGCTGCTCGGAGGAGCGGTGGCGTTTTCTTCCACGCACGCCGAGCGACGAGCGAGAGCGGAAACCGGAACAGTGCCGGGCCGTTCACGGGCAGCGTCAGCCGAGTCAACCAGTGGCGTTCGATCAGCCCCGCCTCCGCCATGGCGTGACTCACGTCCGACCATCGGGCTCCACCCGCCTTGGATTTCACCAACCACGAGGGATTGATTGAGGAGTCAACGCGAAACCCTTGCTGCACCAACACGGGCGCCATCCACGGCGCAACGTAGCCGTTGGGTGCCCGGAAGTACGGCCGAAACGCCGCTCCAGCAACACGGCGAAGAAGCTCGGTTGAGGTTTCCAGCATGTTTTGAAACCCATCAGGGTCTGCGTCCCATGCCGACCACGACCGGTGCGTGTGGCCGTGGCACCCCACGGTCAATCGGTCCGGAAAGGCGTTCAATGCTTCGGTTAGCATCTCGCAGAATGCGTGCTCCTCGAGGGCGTCGCTGATGACAAAGAGCGTGACGGCTCCATCGTGGCTGCCCATCCAACGAACAAACCCTTCCCATCCCGAGCGGAACGCCTCGGAGGGTTGGTCGGACCTTCCTTTGAACGGAACCGTGCTGCGTGTGGGGTGGCCTTGGTGCTGGGGCAGATGCCTTAGGTCGTCCGCATCGACCGTCATCCACGTTGGCATGTCAGGCCTCCGGCCCAAGGTCAACCAAATGCAGATGATGCGGCACGGTTCGTTCGTTGAACTCAATGCCGATGAATTCGGGGAGTCGCTCACCGCCCCAACGGGCGCAAATGGCGTCGGCGGTGGCCAGACCTGCCTCGTTGTGAGGATGGACGGCAATTTCAACGGTGGTGGACGATTCTCGATTGGTCAACCAGCCAAAGATGGTGTCGACGCATGCAGAAGCCATGTTCTTTCGACGATGAGCGCGTCGCACCCAATACCCGAGGTTGAAGTCAGCGTGGAGGGATTGCAGTTCGTCGCCCAACCCGACCAGCCCAACAAACTCCATGGTGTCGGTCCGGTGAATGGACCAGAAGTGAAGTTGGTCGCTTCCGTTCTGCGCTTCGATGTCGTACAGCATGTCGCGAAGTTGCCTCCGAACATCGTCGTCGGGATTCAACCACGGCAGGGCTGATTGAGCGGCTTCAGGGTCCTCCTGATAGGCATCGAACATCGCAACGAGAACGCCGTTTGTTGCCGGCTGCAAGACCACATGCTCGTTGACCCGAAGTTCAGGCGTCTGGACCATGGTGTTCACCTCATGCCAAAAGTTGGGCTCGTGCTTGTTGAACGTGTGGGTCGTGCGGATGCACGTAGGCCGCCATGTCCAACGTCCATTTCATGTGCTCGTGTCGGCCCAAATGTTGCATCAACACCGAAACGTGAAGGAGCATGTCGAGGTGGTTTTCGAGATGCGGACCGAGCGCATCCAACGTGTTCGCAGCGTCTTCCATGCGGCCGTTTTTGATGTGGTCCATCGCCGAAACAACCTCTTGGTAAACCCGGGTGGGTGGCCACGGTTCACTCTCGGGCCACGGCCAGATTCGAGGTTGGGTCTGTGGGTCGGGGCTGCTCGTGCTGGTCTCCACCGCCTGACCGGTTTCCACAGGGTGGTCCGATGCATCGAGGTCGGGCAGTTCAGGGGTTGTTTCGGGCACGGCAACAGGTTGTGCAGCGGGCGGCTTGTCGGGAATCGGTCCGACCCCCATGTCCGGCAGGTCCGGTAGGTCCGGCGTCTCGGTGGCTGCGACTTGAGCCAGTGAGGCGGTGTTGGGGGGCTCTTCGCCGGGAAGGTCGGGCAAATCCGGCAGGGCGTTGGCGGCAGGGCCAACTTCGCCGAGCAAATCGTCGTCGTTGGGTGCGCTGACGGTGGGTGAATAGAGTCCACCTCGGCCGGTGTGAACGGGGTCCGCAACTTCCTTGAGTGGGTCAACCTTCCCCAGTTCAAATTCAACGTATTTTTTGGGCGCGTCGTCGGCCGTCAATTCGACCTCATCGGGTTCTTCCGACGCAACCGTGGAACTCAACGTTGGGCCTTGACCGGCGATGAAATCAAACGATTCGGGAACCGGCTCTCCCTCCTCGTCGTGGCTGGGCTCGGAGAGTGCGTACTGATCGACCTCCACCGTGACCTCGTCGAGGGAGAGCACGGCTTCAACCACCGGCCCAGGGTCTTCTTCTTCCTCGTTGTCGCCCAAAAGAAGACGCATGATGTCGTCGTTTGTGGTGGTCGGCTCGGCCATCGGTTGGTCTCGTGCAGATTTGTTGAGAGCATAGTAGCACTGCTCGCAATTTTCGGCACCTTCGGGATTGAGGTGGCCGCAATAAGGACACGTAACGCCTGCGACGGCGTGGTCCTTTTTCTTGCGACCAAACATCAAGCCACCCAGTCGTGGGCGGTGCATTCTCGGTTTAAGACTGAGGGTTTGTCGCTCGCCAAACGCTTCAATCTTCATACATACGATGATGAAGGGCCGGGCGGTGGTTCCAACATGGCGAGAAAAGGTTCGGTTAAGCGCATGAACAGCGCCAGCGAACCCGAACCACCTCGTCCGAAAGGAGAGCCCGCTCCCGACCGTTGGCGTCGCAGCCAGGATCACTTCGCAACGATGACCGAACTCATCAAGCAGGAGCTTGACGACGAGACGCAACTCGTCGAGGAGCGCTGGAAGACCTGGTCAAAGCAGCGGCTTGTGATGGCTGGCGTCTCGCTGTTTGACCTCAAAGCTCGCATTCAAGGGCGCTTCTTTGGTGATGACATCGTTGTGTTTGAAGCACAGGACGGGGGGCGGCTTCCCGAGCACCGGTTTTCCCACGGAGACATCGTCCTCGTGTCTCGATCTCGGCCTTGGGGTGAAAAGGTGGTTGAGGGCGTGGTCTTGGACCGCGGGCCCACGCGTTTGCGCGTTGTGGTCAGCGAACGGCCAAGGGACGTTCGCAAGGGTGGATGGCGGCTGGACCGAGGCGCCAACCGCGTCGCACACGACCGCATGCACGAGGCGCTGATCGCGTTTCATTCCACCGAAGGGGACGGTGGCACCGTGCTCAGAGAACTCCTCCTGGGGAACGTCTTGGACATAAATCAGAGCGCGGAACTGTCGCCCGACATTCGCGGTCGCCGTCAACGACGAGGACCTGACCCTTCCCCCGGCCATCTCAACGCTTCGCAACAGGAAGCCATTTCATCCGCCATGTCGCGTCGTCTGACGTTGATTCAAGGTCCACCCGGAACGGGAAAAACCACCACGGCGACCCACCTGTTGCATCGATTTGCACAGGAAGGAAGCGGGCCGCTGTTGGCGACGGCGGAATCGAACGTCGCCGTCGACAACCTGCTCGAAGGCCTGCTTGCGTTGGGCGTGAAGGCGTTGCGCATCGGGCGCCCCGTCAAGGTTCGAGAACAACTCCGCTCGGCAACGCTTGATGCGGTCTTGGAGAACCACCCGATGCAGGAAGAATTGGCGTTTCTTCGGGACGAACAGCGGGAATTGCGGAAGGCTCTCCCTTCTCTTCGAGGGAAGGAAAAGGGACTGATGCACCGAGACATCAACATCAACCACAAAGAAATTCGAAGAATGGAAGACGTCATGACGGCCAGTGTTCTCGACGAAGCTGAGGTCATTTGTGCCACCACCATCGGCTGCGGTCA
>PBWG01000105.1 GCA_002729115.1 Crocinitomicaceae bacterium
ACGCCGCTCCCGGAGCCCTGCGCCACCCGGCCTTGGTCCATGCCCAACATGCTCAGCCACGGGTTGCCCTGGGCAGGAACGACCGCGGCGGTTTGCACGTGAACCACGGCGTCCACAGACGATTGCGCCGCCCTGACAAACGCGTCGTCCGAGAGCGGAGTGTCGGTGGCAGGTCTCGCCGAGATGGCCCCGCCGCCGGGGCGAGGCGTCCATGTCGTGGACACGGCATGCACGGTGGAGGTGGACGGCGTTGTGGGGGAATCCAACCACGACATCAAGCCGAACGTCAAGCCACATGCCGCCCCTGCGGCAGACCATTGGAGAAGGGAAGACCACTGCATGTTCCAAAGAACGGATGGGCCAGCGCGATGTGCTCCCTGGAAACTGTCAAGAAATCTGAACGCCCATCGGGCTTCACTCTTTTTCAGAGGAGGTGTCGCCGANNAGGCCNATNTCNCGGAGNCGTTCNNCNAGGTAAGCNCCNGCNGTGATNGGGGCTTCCTTNGGNNNTTCNCCNGCNGGCACGCANTGNNCCANNGCGNCCANACTCATGTGCGGCACAGGGTGGCAGAAGAACGGCATGCTGAATCGTGGCTTGCCCCAGAGTTCACGTGGAGGGTTGACGACGCGGTGCGTGGTCGACTTGAGCTCTTGGTTCGTGAGCCGTTGAAGCATGTCGCCCACGTTGACCACAAGTTGGTTGGGAAGGGCNGTCACAGGGGTCCAGTTTCCTGCGGTGTCCATCACTTCCAAGCCAGACGCGGACGCGCCCACCAACAGCGTGATGAGGTTGATGTCCTCATGCTGACCGGCGCGGACGCTGGACTGCGGTTCNTNCAANATNGGNGGGTAGTGGATCAACCGCAGGATGCTGTTGCCGCCAGGGACGTAAGCCTCGAAGTAATCCTCGTNCAACCCCAANTGCAGCGCGATGGCCTTCAACACGTCTCGTCCAACCGACTCCATGCTGCGGTACAGCGCCTCGGACTTGACCGACAGCTGGGGACGTTCGGCGACGACGGCGTTGGGAGGGTAGTGCCTCATGTCCGCACCCTCCGGCACGTCACACTGTCCAACTTGCCAGAATTCTTTCAAGTCGGCCGCGTCGCTGTCCTTGGCGTGTTCTGTCCCGAAACTGACAAACCCCCGTTGCCTGTTGTGCTCCGGGTGNTCGTGCTGNGCCTTGGTCTCGGCGGGCAATCCAAAGAACGCTTCAGCCTCGCTGTACAACTCGTCAATCACCTCTTGGGGAATGCCGTGNCCTCCGATTGCCACGAAACCGACTTCCCGNTACGCGGTGCCGAGGTCGTGCACNAACTGNTCGCGTTGGGCTTCNGAGCCTTGGGTGAANTGGCTCAAGTCGAGGGACGGGATGCCTGCAACAAAGTCGAGGTGGGCGAGGCTGGCAGGAGGGTTCTTCATGTCTCTAAGGTCGAGAAAGTTNGGTCAATGTGGNGACAAGGCGTCTTGGAGGACTCGGTCGAGCGTCTCGCCATGGGTCNTCCACGCAAATTTGNGTTGCACTTCCTGTTGCGCCATGCGTGCCATGTCTTGGGCTTCTTCAGGATGGGCCAAAAGNCGGTCGATNCCCNCGGCAAAGGNCTCNGNNTGGTCGCAGATTTCCGCATGNCCNTGGGCAGGCATCCCCAAGGGCGCAAAGGCATGTGGCGAAAGGACACAAGGCAANGCGGAAGCCATGGCCTCAAGCACCTTGTTCTGCAGNCCCGTGCCCAAGCGNAGTGGCGCAACGAACANCGTGGCGCGCTTGTANTCGGCCGCGATGTCGTCCACCCATCCNGTCACCGTCACCTCGTCACTTGCGAGGGCCGTCACGCTTGCAGCGGGTTCCGCCCCGGCGAGGACGACGCGGATGGGGCGCGTTTGAATCCTGGGCAGGATGTCCTTGACCAAATGCTGCGCCGCGTCCACGTTGGGCGCGTACGACATGTTCCCTGTGAACAGCAAGGTGGGAACGTTAGGGGGTGCAGGGTCCAAGGCGCCAAACGCGTCCAGGTCGACNCCGTTGGGCACAATCCGAATGGTGTCCCGGTGCAGGTGCGGAATCAGAAGCCGGTCGTTTTCAGAAATGATGGTGTGGGCGTCGAAATAGTCGAACGTNCGCGATTCATGCCTCGCCAANCGCATGCCCTCAGCCCGCATCACGGCCTGCCGAAACAGCCCCAGCAGGCCTTTTTCCTGATGGCTTCGGCGGTGCATGCCCGCGCTGAACGCGTCCATGTAGTCCAACACCTTGGGGTAGGCGTGCAGGTCTTTCACGTATTCTGCACACCGCACAAGTTGGCAGTATATCAGATCAGGTTGCGTGTCTTCGACGATGCGCTCGAGTTGTCGTTTGGCCTTGCGGTCGGTGAACCAGGTCACTTGAAAAGGCAATTCNGACGTCCAGGCCCACATCATNCGCCACAGCTTTCTCANGANGGGGGTGCGAAGCACGTGGATGTGNTGGGCGAGAGGNCGAAGGGCGTCGAGTTGTGCCTCAGTCANNGCGTGGTCCTGGAGGGCGCACANCGTCAGGGTGTGCTTGGANGACAAGTGCTTCAGTTGGTGGTAGAGCCGCAGCTTGTCTCCTTTTTCGAGGGGAAAGGGGACCCTGGAAGCGATGACCAGAATGTTCACGAGGCCACCAATTGTTCGAGGAACGCGGTCAACCGTTCCGCCCGGGCGTGGTGCTGCAAGTTGACCTGAGCCCAGGCTCGACCGCGCTGGCCCATGGCCGTGGCTTTGTCGCCGTTGGACAGCAAGTCGACAAGCGCCGCTGCGAAGTGTTCAGCGGTGTCGGCCACCATCACATGTTCCTCGTGCTCCAAGGGAAGCCCGGTCATGCCTTTGGTGGTGGTCACAATGGGGCGCCCTGCGGCCAAGGCTTCTGCAATCTTGATGCGCATGCCTGAGCCGGCATGCAAGGGAACCACCACCACGCTGGGGGTGTCGTACGTGGCGGCCGCATCGTCCACCTCACCCAACACGTGGACCCCAGCGCCTTGGTCCGACGTCCAATCGGGTCCCATGTTTCGGCCGGCCAGGGCCACTTGCGCCTCTGGAAGTTCCTGACGCACCAAGGGCCAAACGTCTTGCACAAACCACGAAACGCCTTGTTGGTTGGGGGCCCAATCCATGGCGCCGAGGTGCAAGGCCCGCACGGGCGCGTGGTTCAAGGCCGTGTGCGGGGTGCCGTCGACGTCCATTCCGAAGGGGACGACCTCCACCTGGCATCCCGACTCTGGGTGCACGTGTTGCAGGGTGTCTTCAAACCAAGCAGCGTCTTCTCGCGTGATGGTCACGACCCCGTCAAGGGCGGCGAGCACTTTGATTTCTTCCGATTCGAGCTTGGACTTGAACCTGTTGAGCAGCCAGCGCTTGGGTCGGGAGGTCATGTCCGCCGCAACCTCGTCCCACAACGCGTGCTCCACGTTGTGNGCGCGAAGCACCAGGTCGGCGTCGCTCAAACGGCGGATGGCTGGGATGTAGGCCGTGGTGAACAGGGATTCCAAGAGCACCACGTCGTACACCTGCTCGCGAAGTGCGTCTTCCACCGTCCGCTCCATTTCCGGCACCAAAAACCGAGACAGGTGGTAACTCTCGCCGGTGACGAGGTGGGACAGGGCGTCCCGCACGTTCAGCTCTGTGTCGGCGTAGGCGACTTCGAATTGGGTCCGTTCCAGGTAGTCCGTTTCGATTTGGTCCGGCAGAAATGGATGTTTGTCTGTGTGGATGGACACCACTTTCACCCGGTGTCCCATGTCCAAGAGTCCACGCGTCAAGCTGTCCATCGCCAGGCAGCCTCCGTCGACGCAAGGACGTGGCGGCTTGTGGCAGATCTGAAGGATGCGAAGGGTTCTTGCCATGGGCGCAGCAAAAGTAGTTTTCAATCACCCGCCNGCATGGGGCAGCCAGCGTCGTTCTTTCAACGTACTCCACATCAAAAGTGCCGCCAACGGCGTCAGCAAAAGCGTGCTCAACCACATCCCNGACCAAGGCTCAAGGGTGCCGGATTTCACCAATTGCTCCCCGACCATGGAGATCACGTAGTAGAGAATAAACACGCAGAGGGCCAAGAGCGTGGGCAGGCCCAAACCACCTTTGCCCACGAGCGCCCCCAGCGAGCTGCCCACCAAGAAGAGAACCATGCATCCCAAAGCCAAAATGTACTTGCGGTGCCATTCGATGTCGTGGCGGTGCTGGCGAAGCAGCTTGCCCTCCATGTTGGCCACCGCGTTGTCGATGCTTCGAATCTGGTTGCGTGAAAGTTCTTTCGCGGAGTGAAAGGCCCGCGTCCTGGTCTTGGAGGCCAGGCCTGCGGCCCAGGGGGATCGAGCCGTGGGTTGGGAAGCNGCGGCGGCCGTGGCGTACCAGCCAGTGGTGTCGCTTCGCCACGCCACATTGCGCCTNCCGTAGTTCTGGAGTTCACGCCGTTCGCGTCGGATTTCAGTGCCCAGAGAATCGCTGGTTTGGGCCAGCTCNGCCAAGGTCATGCGCTCGTAGGAACGCCTGAACAAATCTTCGTTGGCCATGGAGAAATCCAAGCTGTGCAANGGGATGCTNAGGGTCTGCCGCTGAAAGGTGCTTCGAACGTGAGGGTAGACCCTTTCCTTGGAGCGGGACATGGTCTCCTGGTGTTCCTCGTAGCTGACGCCGTCTTCCAGCTCAATGACNAAATGGCCGTCGGATTCCGTCATCTTTCCGCGCTCGGCTTGCACCACAAGAACGCGTTCCCCTTTGGCGTCTCTGTGGTCATGCACCAAAAGATCTTCCAGCCTTCCGTCCGCATGCTTGGTGCCCACCCGAATGGAGAAGCCGTCGATGCCGTTGTAGAACACGCCCTCACGGAGGTTGAAGGCNGGTTTTTGTTTGGTNACGGAGTAGAGGAGGGCCCTGAATTTCATGTTGGCTGCCGGCCAGCCGGTGTTGCTGAACCAAAGTGCGCCCCCGCAGAGAAGGATCATGCAGGCGACCAGGGGCCGCAGAATGCGCAGGAACGACATGCCGGAGGCCTTCATCGCGGTGAGTTCGTTCCGCTCGGCGAGGNTGCCCAGGGCCATGATGGAGGCCACCAACACCGCCAGGGGCAGGGCCAAATTGACCAGCCGGGCAGAGGCGAAGACCATCAGTTTGAAGACCACCCACAATTCCAGGCCTTTGCCAATCATGTCGTCGGCGTAGACCCAGAGAAATTGCATGTCCAAAATGAACAGCGCGACAGGCAAGGTCACCGCGAAAGGACCAAGGAAAGCGCGCAACATGAGACGGGAGGTCCGCACGCCTCGAAGATACTCCTGGAATGTCCTTTACCTTGGGCGGCAAATGACATCNACCATGCGACCATTCTCTTCTTTTGTNGGCAGCGCCATGTGCGCCACGGCCCTGTTGACGTTCCTGTCTGGCTGTGGAGGCCCAGCGCCCTCTGGCCCGGATTTTGAAGCCGCTCCCGCGGTGGAGTCCAAAGCGAGCGCCCCCGACGAGGCGGGCTTCGTGTGGAAAACAGAACAGTTCGCGGACCTGAAAATCGTCCGGTACCAAATCCCCGGATGGGAGAAGCTGTCGGACAAGCAGCAGNCGTTGGTGTACTGCCTCAACATGGCGGGACTGAGCGGCCGCGACATCATGTACGACCAAAACAACCGGTACAACTTGCGCATCCGCCGTCTGTTGGAGGACATCTACATCGGCTACGNGGGCGACCGAGGCACGGNGGGGTGGCAGGCGTTTGAGGTTTACTTGAAGCGCATTTGGTTCTCCAACGGNATNCACCACCACTACGCCAACACCAAGCACCTCCCNGNATTCAGCGAGGCNTACTTCGANCACNTGTTGGCGGAGACTGGCAACAGCATCGATGCGGAGTTGCGCGCGGTGGTGTTTGACCCCGCTGTGGAAGCCAAAAAAGTGGAGCAGGACGGCACCAAAGGACTCGTGGAAAGTTCCGCAGTCAACTTTTACGCGCCTGACGTGACCACCGACGAGGCCAAGGCCTACTTCGAGAGCATCGTGGACAAGGGCAGCCGAAACCCTGTGGAGTATGGGCTGAACAGCCGTTTGGAAAAAGATGCGGAAGGTCAAGTGTACGAGAACGTGTACAAGGTCGGTGGCCTCTACGGCGAGAGCATTTCCGAAATCGTGAAGTGGCTCAACGAAGCTATTCAGTACGCGGAAAACGACAAGCAAGCGGCGGCGTTGCGCAACCTGGTGGCGTACTACGAAACCGGCGACCTGGAAAAGTGGAGCCTGTACAACATCAACTGGGTGCAAGACACCGAAGGCGACGTGGATTACATCAACGGGTTTGTGGAAGTGTACAACGACCCCCTCGGTTACACTGGCAGCTACGAGACCATCGTGGAGATCAAGGACTTCGACGCCAGCGCGCGCATGGCCACGTTGATGGAGAACGCCCAGTGGTTTGAGGACCACATGCCCTTCATGGATTCGCACAAGAAAAAGGAAGTGGTCGGCATCACCTACAATGTGGTGAACGTGGCCGGAGAAGCGGGGGATGCCTCGCCCAGCACTCCCATTGGGGTGAACCTGCCCAACAGCAACTGGATTCGTCAAGTTCACGGCTCCAAGTCGGTCTCCCTGGGCAACATCGTGAATGCCTACGACAAGGCCGCAGGTGGAGGTGTGCCGGCGGAATTCACCCACGACGAGCTCGAGCTCGTGCGCACCCAAGCGCACGCTGAATTGGCCGGCAAGCTTCACACGGCCATGCACGAGGTGATCGGTCACGCGTCTGGTCAATTGGAACCTGGCGTGGGCACCCCGAAAGAAACCATCGCCGAGTACAGTTCCACACTTGAAGAAGGTCGTGCAGACTTGGTGGCCTTGTACTTCTTGCTCGACCCTAAGATGGTGGAGCTCGGACTGAT
>PBWG01000106.1 GCA_002729115.1 Crocinitomicaceae bacterium
CTTCATGCTTCGCCAACGACGGCATCATCGGGGTGGAGGTGTTCGAGGACGCCTTTGCCGAAGAGGGGCCGTTCACCATCCAACTCTACGTGAACGAAGCCGCAGGTTCTGAGCTCGTGGAGGAATTGGTGTGGGACAACATCAACGACTTCTACTACAACGATCTGGTGCCTGGCGATTACACTGTGGTGGTGTTCGACGGCCAGGGATGCATTTACAACTTCCCAGTGCTTCTGGAAGATCCGCTGCCCTTGACGCTCGACATCCCCAATGTCCAAACGATCTGCCTCGGCGGCACGGCCAACCTGGAGGTGAGCTCACCCCAAGACCCTTTGAATGCTTGGACGTACGAGTGGGACAACGGGCTGCCCAACGGCCCGGTTCAACAAGTCTCGCCCAACACCTCCACGGTGTACACGGTTCAGGGCTTCGACATCAACGGATGCCCCACAAGCGAGTACCAAGTGGGTGTCAACGTGTTGGCGGGAATCAACGCCGACTTGGTGGCCTCTGATTTCTTGTGCAGTGGGGAAGAAGCGTTCCTCGATGCTTCCGCCACGAATGGAGGCTCCGGATCGGGGTACGAGTACACCTGGACGTTTGAAGGTGCTGTCATCAACGAAGACGAAGCGAGCATTTTCACGGTCCCACCATCTTCAGGCCAGTACTGCGTGACGGTGGAAGACGATTGTGAAACGCCACCGTCTACGGTGTGTGCCGACGTGGTGCTGGAATCTCCTGTGCCCATTCAATTCTCTGCGGACACCACCGAAGCGTGCGGGACTGGAACCTTCTTGTTCACCAACGAAACGGACCCTGCGCTCATCACGTCGAGCCTTTGGGCGTTTGGTGACGGCACGTACAGTGGGGAGAGCAACACGATCAAGACCTTTGAAGATCCTGGATTTTACGACGTCAGCTTGACAATCACGTCCCAGGCAGGCGGTTGCGAATACACCCATGTGAAGGAGGCCTACATCAATGTGTATCCCATTCCCGATGTGGGGTACTTTGCCGGCCCACAACCGACCCGGGCGCCCGACACCAAGATTGAATTCGACGGATACTCGGAGGCCAATGTGGTGGAATGGTTCTGGACGTTCAACACGTTCAACCCCCTTGGGTACAGCTACGAGCAGAATCCGACGTTCCAGTTCCCGGTGGCAGAGGGAGGCACATACCCCGTGCAGCTCCAAATCACCGACGCCCAGGGCTGTGTGAATGTGGTGAACCGTGAGATTGTCATCCAGGACATGTTCAATCTGTTCATCCCAACGTCTTTCACGCCCAACAACGACGGCACCAACGACGCCTTCTTTGTGGAGGGCACGGACATCGACCCGGAGCGCTTTGAATTTGAGGTGTGGAACCGCTGGGGCGAGTTGGTGTGGAGCACCACCGACCCCGAAGACGCGTGGTACGGTCAAGTGGGTGAGGAGGGACAACACTACGTTCCCAACGGCCCGTACTCCTACCGCATCGAGGTGCACAGCCTCTCCGAGGAAAGCTACCGGAAGGAGGTCTTCGGGGTGGTGACCATCATCCGCTGATCACACGGTTCTTGGAACCAAAAAAAAGGCACCCCACGTGGCCGTCTTTGAAGCTCAGTTGGCCGAACGTCCGAGCAATTCGTCCATGGTGCCTGTGGCAACGCTGTGGTAGTTGGGGCGAGCTTGTTCGTAGATGGCGTCGGCCATGGCCTGTTGGCCTGTCTCCACCATGGCCTTGTACAAGGGCGTCAGGAACTTTCGACGCCCCACGTGAATCAAGAACGTTTCCAGGCGCTCGTACGCCGGCGTGTGGTGGCTGCGTACGGCTTGCTCCAGCCAAGCAAAAAGCACTTCGTTGTTGCCGGTGGCGTTCACTGACCATGCGTTGTCCAGTTCTTCAAGACGGTCTGCAGAGATGTCGTCAGGCAAGTTGGACAGGAAGCGGTACTTCTCTTGGTACAGCCATTGGTCCCATGGCAAATCAGAGGCTGTTTTGTCGCCACGCACCCAGGCCTCGAGGGTGGCGTCCACCAAGTCCAAACGTGCACTTTGGACCTCGGGGCAATTCTCAGGCAAACCTTGACCATCCACCCAGGCCGTCACATTCACAGCGGCGCGCAGTGCTTCCGTGGTGAGCAAGTTGGCGTCGAGGTAACCCAAGAAGCTGTCTGTGTCCATCACTTGGAAGGCGTGCGACGTGAAATAGGTTTTCAAGAAGTCGTCAAAGGCAGTGCGTCCCACGGTTTCTTCCAGGAGCCGCAAGAAGAAATACCCTTTGTCGTAGGCGATGGCGGTCATGCCGTCGTCGGGGTTGCGGTCCTTCAGGTGCAAGCGCAAGTGGGTGTCGTTGGGGTTCACATCCATGATGGCGTCCACCTCGTTCACCAATCCTTGGTAGCTCAGTGTGCCCAACATTTCGCTGATGTCGCGGCCGTACACGGCTTCCATGATGCGCTGCTCGAAGTAGACGGTGAACCCCTCGTTGAGCCAAAAGTCGTCCCATGTGGCGTTGGTCACCAGGTTGCCGCTCCAGCTGTGGGCCAATTCGTGGGCCACGAGCGACACCAAGCTGCGGTCGCCTGCGATGATGGTGGGGGTGGCGAATGTCAGCTTTGGATTTTCCATGCCGCCGAAGGGGAATGCTGCTGGCAAGACCAGAAGGTCGTAGCGTTCCCACGCGTACTTGCCGTAGAGGTTCTCGGCGGCCACCAACATGTCTTCCATCTCGGAGAATTCGAATTCCGCGGCCTCGATCAAATCTGGCGTCGCGTACACGCCTGTGTGTGCACCGACTTCACGGAATTCCACGTCACCCACCGCCAAAGCCAGGAGGTACGAAGGGATGGGTTGGTTCATCTGGAATGTGTACACGCCGTCCTCGGCTTTGGATGTGGGGTTGACGGCACTCATCAGGGCCATCAGCTCTTTGGGAACCCGAACTGTCGCGTCGTATGTGAACCGAATGCCGGGGCTGTCTTGGCAGGGCACCCAAGTCCGCGCCAAAATGGCTTGACTTTGCGTGAACAGGAAAGGGGTCTCTCCCTCGACCCACAGAAAGGCGTCTGCTTGGTCCGTGGTGCTGTAGGTCACGGAGACTTGCTTCGACGTGGGGGCCACTGGAATGCTCAACGGTTGCCCGATGAAGGGGCGCTCTGGTCCGAGCTCAAACTCGACGGCTTGTCCATCCACCAGAACGGATTGGATGTCCAAGCCCCGACAGTCCAACAACACGCGCTGGGCATCCTCGGCCATGTCGAGGTCGTACGTGGCTGTGGCGTGAATTTGTCGTGAGGCAAAGTCCACCTCAGCGTCCCAGGAAAGGTGCGTGGTGACGGCTTCAGATGGCTTGGCGTAGCTGTGGTGGTCCGTGGCTCGTTTCATGTCTGCGATTTGCGCCGCTTTGGCGGAATGGGTTGTGTCTGGCTGAGGCTCACCGCAACCGAGGATGGCCAAAGCCGCGCAAGCGGAGGCCACGAGTAGGGGATGTTTCATGACGGTCGAATGAGCGACCAAGGTAGGCCATCATGCAGGAGTCTTGTGCGAGGTCAACAGCCTCCCCACAAACACGACGACCAGCGTGCCAAGGGCACATTTCACCAAAATGGCAGGAATCAAGTGGCCCATGGTTTCCAGCCAAGTGGCCTTGACAGGAATCATGGCACGTTGCCACATCAAACCCAGCACCACGATGGTCAATTGACCCAGCAACAAGAGGCAAGCGCCCTTGGCATATTTCATGGCGGACTGGCCTTCTGCAAGCCAGCCGACCACCACTGCAGCGATGGGGAAGGCCAAAAGAAATCCGCCCGTGCTCCCTGTGAAGTGCAGCCATCCGTGAGCACCGTCGGCAAACACGGGCAGACCAGCGCCCCCAGCCAGCAAGTACAGCACCACAGAGGCCGTCCCAATGCGCCATCCCCACAGCAGCGGCCACAGCACCACGAGCAAGCTCTGTGGCGTGATGGGCAATTGCCCCTGAAAAGACCAAACCTGGGGTGCCAACCAGCCCATAAGCAAGAGTCCGACCCCTACGAGCATGGCTTCCTCAGCCCAAGGTTGCCCAAGTTTCACATGCGCTCTGAACATGGCAGGACGTCAGTNGCTTTGCATCGCTTCNTGGATNAGGTCCAAGTTGAAGCTGATTTCGTNGTTCTCAGGATGCACGTCNGCNACGANGCCNGAGGCGTTCAATTCCACNGACTTCAGTCGTTTNCCAGCNGTGGGCAACGTCAACTCGTAATTGGGGTCGACCCAAGGCCAGTCGNCCCCCAAGANTTCGCCATCCCTCANNGCGCGGTGTCCCCGCATCATGACCAGCGGGATGTGGACGGAGGTTGTTGTTTCGTCGTCCCACGTGAGGGTCAAATCTTGGGGCATCGCCATGTCTCCCAANCGGGCCANCTGAATGACNGCCGAATNGTTTTGCACTTGAACACCCGACACTTGGTAGTCCACNGCGTTGGTGGTGTGCATCATGTCCTGGAAGTACCAATCCANTTCCAGTCCGGACTCACGTTCCACCACACGCTTGAAATCGTGCGGACCTGGATGNTTGAACGACCANTCTTTGAAGTACCGTCGCATTGCGGCGTCCCGCACCTCNGGGCCGACNATGGCCCCGAGTTGCTCGACCAAGACCTCACCTTTGGAATACGCTCCCACGCCGTAGGCACGGTTTGTTTTGTAGTGGTCCGCATGGGTGATGAGCGGNTCTTCGTTGCCAGACAAATGTTGACGGATGTAGCTGGNGTAGGCCCAACCGTGAGGGTCTTCCGACGGNTTCATGGGGTCNGCAAAGAGGTGCGCCATGCANCGCGANTCCGCCCACGACGTGAANCCTTCGTCCATCCACTCGTGCAGGCTCTCGTTGGTGGCCACCATGGCTTGGAACCAGCTGTGCGCCATCTCGTGCACCGTCACGCCCACCAGGCTGCGCAATGAGCGCTCGCCTGTGACGAGGGTGATCATGGGGTATTCCATGCCCCCGTCGCCTCCTTGGGCCACGGTGTATTGAGGGTAGGCGTACGGCCCAATGTCTTCGTTGATGAACGCCATGGCTTTGGCCGCGTACCCAGCCAGGGCCGTCCAATTGCTGTCAATGTCAGGATTGGCCTGGTGAACCAAGTTGAGGTCGACGTCACCCACCGCGACGGTTTCCGTCATGAAGTCAGGGTCGGCCGCCCACGCGAAATCAATCACATCGTCCGCTTCGAACGTGGATTGGGTCCTGGGGGTGCCTTGAGGCCCTTGCAGCGTTTTTTCGGANGTNTTNACNCCNGTGGCAGCCACCACNTAGCCTGCGGGCACGTCGAGGGTGACTTCAAAGTCGCCCCAGATGCCGTGAAACTCCCTNCCGATGTAGGGNTTGCTGTGCCATCCGTGATGGTCAAACTCACACAACCGTGGGTACCACTGGGTCATGCTGTATTCGACGCCTTCCTTGTTCATCCAACCTGAACGTCGGATTTGACGGGGCACTTGGGCCGTCCAAGCCAATTCGAAAGTCACCGACTTCCCTGGACGAAGCACCTTGGGGAGGTCCACGACCAAAATGGTGCCGTCCTCATCAAAGTCGGCGTCTTGGCCAGAGGCTTTGACCCGTTCCATGTGGATCCAGCCCCATTCCTCTTCAGGCAATTCNACAATGCGGCTNCCCACCCGACGGTCCGGGTCTTCAATGGTNCGAGAGCGGACGTCCATCATGCTCCCAGGTTGGAANGCGTTGAAGAACAAGTGCCAAAACACCTTGTCCAAGGTCTCAGGACTGTTGTTTTTGTAGGTGACTTTCGCNNCACCTTGGTATTGGTGAGACGCGGTGTCCAACGTGACTTCCATGTCGTAAGACACGGCTTGTTGCCAGCCAGGNTATTGGCCCAAGGCGGAAGTCACGGTTGTGGCCAGCAAGGCCACGGTCCAAAGGAGTCGAAAAGACATGGGAAGGGGTGTTCAGGATGATGTGAGGGTGCGCTTGAGCGCGAGCATGTGGAGAAGGCCGACCGCCGCTTCCACGCCTTTGTTGCCATGGACGCCACCACTGCGGGCTTCTGTTTGGGCTTCGTTGTCGTCGGTGAGCACGCAAAACATGACAGGCTTGCCTGAGGACAGGTTCACTTCCATGATGCCTTGCGCTGCGCCGCTGCACACGTAGTCGAAATGGGCGGTTTCCCCGCGGATGACACTCCCGATGGCAATGACGCCGTCGACGTCATCGCGGTCGGTGTGCCACTTGCTGCCCAAGGCGAGTTCGTAGCTGCCTGGCACCCATGACACGCAGATGTTTTCAGGCTGGACCCCTGCCGAGACGAGGAGGTCGCGTGCGCCTTGCATCATGCGTTCGGTGTATTGTCTGTTCCACTCAGACACAACAATGCCCACTCGAAAGTGGGCACCGTTGGGCAAGTCCGAAGACTTGTGTTCGCTGAGGTTGTGACCTGCAGTCGCCATGCGTCAGAGCGAGGCGGCCAAACCCGTCGCGCTGGACGCGTACGTCGAGTTCGGGTAGTCAGAGGCCAAATCTTCCAACACGCGCTGCGCCTTGGATGTGTTCCCGAGTTCAATCAAGACCAGGGCTTGCTTGTAAGCGCACATGGGGGCAAGGGCATTGGCAGCCAGACCTGCTCCGGCCGCGCTGGCAGCCGAGGCGAAGTGGCTTTGGGCGGCTTCAAGGTCGCCAAGTTCCACGTAGCAGTCGCCGAGGTTGGCGTCCACCAAGGGGCCAAACACGTCGTCCGAGAATCCGGCTTGGTTGAACGCGTCCACCGCCTCGTCAAAACGTGCGGCGTCGCGGTGCATGATGCCCAGCTGGAAGGCGGCACGTGCGGCAGCGGGGGTGCCGCTGTGGTCGTTCAACACTTCTTCCAATCCGGCACTCAAGCCATCGCCCAACATGGCGAGGTCTNNGCTGTCCTTGGAGAAGTAGTNTTCCGCCATGAACGACGCTTCTTCTGCNGCNTGGTTCTTGGGGGNCACNANNAAGCTGCTGTATCCNATGACCACCAGGATCAACGCANCCACGGCGCCNAGGCCCAGGCTCAATTGCTTTTTGTTGTCGTCGACAAATTTTTCGGATTTGCTGTACAGCTCCTCCACGTCGAGCACGGTTTCGTCTTGGTTGGTTTTCTTCGCCATCGTAATTGTGTAATGGAGCCCAAAAATAAGAAATTCGCATCATGCGTTTGAAGGAACTTCATTTGGTCAATTTCAAGAACCACCGCGGGGCGGACTTGGTGCTTGGGAATCAAGTGAATTGCTTCCTCGGGGACAACGGAAGCGGGAAAACAAACGTCTTGGACGCCGTGCATTACCTCTGTTTTTGCAAGAGCTATTTCAACCCCATCGATGGCCAAAACATTGCCCACGGCGAACCCTTCATGTTGGTGCAAGGCGATTTCGAGCGTCTCGACGTGCAAGAACGCGTGAGTTGTGGGTTGAAGCGGGGCACGAAGAAGCAGTTCAAGCGCAACGACAAANCCTACACCCGGCTGGCCGANCACATCGGCTTGTTTCCGGCGGTGATGATTGCCCCNGACGATGCCGCNCTGATTCACGACGGAAGCGAAATGCGCCGGAAGTGGTTGGACGCCGTCATCAGCCAATACGACCGAGGGTACCTGGAAGCCCTGATCGACGTCAACAAGTCGCTCGCCCAGCGCAACGCCTTGCTGCGGTACTTCGCCGAGAACAGGATCTTCGACGCGACCATGTTGTCGTCATGGAACGCCAGGATGGCCCCGAAAGCGGCCAAAATTGCCGCTGCTCGGACCACCTTCATGGACGACTTCTTGCCTGGATTCTTGTCCACCTACGAGGAGATTTCCGGTGGGGCTGAGGCGGTGTCGCTGTCGCTGAAAACGCACGTCGTGGGNGACGCGGCCGCCATCGAAGAGATGATGGAGCAAGCCCAAGACGACGACCGCAGGTTGAGACGCACCACCATCGGGGTGCACAAGGACGACGTGGTGTTCAAGTTGGGTGAGCATGCGCTNAACAAGTTTGGCAGCCAAGGCCAGCAGAAATCGTTTTTGGTGTCCCTCCGGTTGGCCCAATNTGCGTTCATCGAAAAGGCCACTGGGGTGAAGCCGGTGTTGTTGTTGGACGACATTTTCGACAAGATTGACGAGAAGCGTGTGGAAGCACTGATGCGACGGGTGACCAATGGGGCGTTCGGTCAAGTGTTCATCACGGACNCCCNCCTTGGTCGCATTCCCGCCATGTTTGAGCAAACNGGAGCCGACGTCAAGGTGTTTGAAGTGAAAGAAGGGGAGGTGAGTCCCGTTGAATCCCAAGGGTCATGAGGAGGAAGCGTCCACCGTTGCGCAATTCTGCCGACTACGAACGTGCGGAAAACAGTTCTCGACCGCTGGCGGACGTCATCCAACATTTCATGAAGGTGTCCCGGATGGACGGGAAGATGCAGGAAATGGACGTTCGGAAGGTGTGGGCTGAGGTGTTTGGGCCGGCCGTGGAAAACCGGACCCGCAAGCTCCGGTTGCAACGCGACGGCACGTTGGTCTGCATGCTTGACAGCGGCCCACTCAAAGAGGAATTCCAGCACGCGAAGCAGGACATTGCCGACCGCATCAATGAACACATGGGCAAAACCGTGGTTCTCAAGGTCCGCATCCTCTGATGTTCGCCAGATCGAGTGCACCTTGCAATTAGAATGACAGGCCACGGGACACGAAGGGTATGGACGTTGGCTGCAGCTGGTGCTGTGGTGCTGGCGTCTTGGTCCCTGAAACCAGAGGGATTGCACGAGCAGGGCA
The DNA here is from genome assembly GCA_002729115.1 of Crocinitomicaceae bacterium. Classification (GTDB taxonomy): domain Bacteria; phylum Bacteroidota; class Bacteroidia; order Flavobacteriales_D; family Sanyastnellaceae; genus UBA11663. The sequence continues at coordinate 8,756 of PBWG01000106.1, forward strand.
ACCCTTACCACAGCCGGGCTTTTTTGACGGCGTACGCGGCGCTTCCGGATTCGTCCAACGCCTTGTTTACCGGCAGCGGTGTGTGCGCAGGATGCCATGGTCATGACCAAGCAGGCTTGGCCAACGTGAGTTCAGCGGGGGAAGATGTGAACCCCACGGACCAGTGGATGAGCTCGCTCATGGGCAACAGCGCCAAGGATCCTTTCTGGCGAGCCAAAGTGGCGCACGAGGTGGCCATCAACCCGAGCCACCAGTTGGAATTGGAAGACAAGTGCACATCCTGCCACGCACCTTTGGGGCACTTCAACGCCCATCACCTGGGGGAAGAACACTACAGCATGGCCCAGGTGTTCCAAGACAGCCTGGCCTTGGACGGCGTGAGTTGCGTGGCGTGCCACCAACAGGCGACCACTGCAGGCAATGCCTTCAGCGGGGAACTCGAGTTTGATTCGCTGACCATTTACGGTCCATACGGCGCCGGCAAGGACGATGCGCCGTTGCAACAAGCACCCATGCAGCTGTACACGCCCTACCAAAACATCCAATACGGGGCGCACCTCGACGGGTCGGAGGCCTGTGCAGCTTGCCACTCGTTGGTCACCCACACGGCCGACATGGAGGGCAATTTGACGGGGCAAGATTACGTGGAGCAAGCCACCTACCACGAGTGGTTGAATTCTGCATTTGCCGACGACGGGGACACGCCCAAGGATTGCCAAGACTGTCACATGCCTCTGGTAGACGGGGGCGTCATCATCGCGTCAGGTCAAGCGTCCTTGGGACCCCGCGCNCCCTTCCGAAAGCACATCCTCGTGGGAGGCAANGCCCAAATGCTGGAAATCATGCGGGACAACACGGACCTNCTNGGGTTGGCGGCAAGCGAGGCCCAATTCGACAGCACGTTGGCCTGGACNCGTCAGTTGCTTCGNCAAGANACCGTCGGTCTGCAGGCCCTCCAAGCGGAGTGGGTGGACGGCTTGGGCACGTTGACCTTGGAGGTGGAGAACAAGGCGGGGCACAAATTCCCGTCTGGCTACCCAGCCCGCCGCGCTTGGATTGAAGTGGTGGCCATGCAGGGAGAAGACACCTTGTGGCACAACGGCCGCTGGTCCGAGGGCGGATTCCTTCACGGGGTGGACGAAGGTGGCTTGGACACCTACGAGCCCCACTTTGACGTCATCTCGCAGGAAAACGACGTGCTGGTGTACGAGTTGGTGGCGGTGGACGTCACAGGCGCTCCGACCAATGTGTTGGAGCGTGCTGCAGGTTCCGCCAAAGACAACCGGTTGCTGCCGCTGGGTTTTTCGCCCGACCATCCTGTGTACGACACCACGAGGGTGGAGGGGCAGGCGTTGTCCGATGCCGACTTCACCGAGAATGCCGGGGCGGGCAAGGACCGTGTGACCTACGACATGGTGGCTGACTTGCCGCTTGGTTCGAATGTCGACGTCGACGTGCGGGTGTGGTACCAAGCGATGCCCCCGCGTTGGGTCAGCCCGATGTTCAACATCCAAGACAGCACCATCCAGGCTTTCCAAGCCCTGTTCGAAGCTCAGGGTGCCGCACCTGAATTGGTCTCAGAATTGTCGTTGACGATTCCGGTCACGTCCAACGTGCAGGAGATGTCCTCGCAAGTCGAAGGGCGGTTGTATCCCAACCCCACCATGGACGGTCGCGTGACAGTGCAAGTGCCGGCCCATTTGGCCAACGGCATGTGGGAACTCTATTCTCCCGACGGATCGCGCATCGCCCACGGGGCGTGCGAAACGAGGTTGTCTTTGGAATTGCCTCAGGTGCGTGGCACTTACGTATTCAAGGCCCATGGCGCTGGCGCCCCTTGGGTGCAGCGCGTGGTGCGTCGCTGAGCGTCAGAGGTGGTCGTTGGCCAAATTGGCCAGCGCCGACCGCTCTCCTTTTTCCAACGTGATGTGGCAGTAGAGGTCCTTGCCGCGCAGCCTGTCAATCAGGTACGTGAGTCCGTTGGATTGCTCGTCGAGGTAGGGCGTGTCGATTTGACGAATGTCCCCGGTCAAGATGATTTTGGTGTTCTCGCCGGCGCGCGTCACAATGGTTTTCACCTCGTGTGGCGTGAGGTTTTGGGCCTCGTCGACAATGAACACGACGTTGGACAGCGAGCGACCTCGGATGTAGGCGAGCGGTGAAATCGTGATTTTGCCGTCCTTTTTCATGTCCTCGATGAGGCGGTACTTTCGTTCGTTGGGTCCGAATTGCCCCTGAATGAACTTCAAGTTGTCGAACAGCGGCTGCATGTAAGGGTTGATCTTCTCCTCGGCGTCGCCTGGAAGAAAGCCCAAATCCTTGTTGCTCAGCGCCACAATCGGCCTGGCCAAGATGATTTGGTCGTAGCGCTTGTGTTGCTCCAGGGCGCCGGCCAAGGCCAAAAGCGTCTTGCCTGTCCCGGCGACTCCGCACACCGTCACAAGGTTGACGTCGGGGTTTTGAATGGCATGCAGTGCGAACGCTTGCTCCGCATTTCTCGGCTTGATCCCAAATGCGTACGTCTTGTCCACTCGCGTGATGGCGCGTTTCTGTTCGTTGAAATAGCCCATGGCCGAGGCAGAACCGTCTTTCAGCACGTAGAAGTGGTTGTTTTCCTTGGCGTCGCCCAGCGCCGACACCTTGCGGCTTTGGCCGTCCACGTGCATTCGGCGAATGACATCACAATCGATGTTCTCGAGTGTGGTCTTGCCCGTGAACATGTGCCGGTTGTCCTTGACCTTGCCAGTTTGGTAATCCTCTGCAGGCAGATTCAACGCCTTGGCTTTCAACCTGAGGTTGATGTCCTTGGAAACCAGGACCACTTTGGAATCCGGCTCTTGGGCCTGCAAGCACAACGCCGCGTCAAGGATCTTGTGGTCGTTCGTGCGTTCGGAGAACACGGTGTCAGTCACGGCCCCAGCACAATCGTGGTCCATGACAATTTTCAACGCTCCCTGTTGGCCGTTGTCGAGGGGGACCCAGTCGTGCACTGCATGGTCCTGAATCAGCTTGTCCAACGACCGGATGCATGCCCGTGCCTCGAAATGTTTGGACTCGTTCCCCACTTTGAACCGGTCCAGCTCTTCCAAGACGGTGATGGGCAAGGCCACTTTGTTGTCTTCGAAGTTCTTTAGCGCCGTGTGGTCAAACAACAACACGCACGTGTCCAGCACAAAGATTTTGGTCTTCACCTTCCCTGAAAGTGCTGCCTTTTGCTTGGCCTTTGCGGAAGGCGCCGGCTGAGAGGAGGGTGTCTTTCGGAGTCGTTTTGGTGCTGGAGGTGTGGCCATGCAGTCAAGCTAGCCGCGAAAATTCACGAAACCTTGGACGGGCGACAGCCACTTGTTCACACGAGAATCCCCTTGGCTGTGGATGAGGACGAACTCAACCTTCTTCGTTCCACCCGAACTCGTCCGCTTGGTCGTCGTCCTGGTCGTGGACGTTGGAGAGGTACACATCTAGCAGACCTTCGGGAAGGTCCAGAACGAGTTGCTGTTCTTCTCGTTTCACGTCGACTTTCACGTGATCTGGCAAGGGTATGAATCCTTGGTTGCCGTTGTCAAATTCCACCTCCAACATGGGGTAAGCGCCTTGGTCCACGACATGGACAATCGTGGCCACAGCTTCGCCTGAGCTTCGGTCAATGGCCGTCCAACCTTGCACCTCGTGGAAGTAGAATTTGCCATCTTCCATGGGAGCCATTTCGGCCAAGGGCAGCCAAACGTCTTTGCCCGACAGCTGCTTGGCCGCAGCTTCCGAGTTCACATCGGCAAGCCGCACCACAAACCGATCCTTGTTTCGCCGCAAGGACTCCACGGCGTAGGGGACCAGGATGTCTTGTTGGGGAAGCCACAAGGTGTCGACACTTTCATACGGCGCAGAGTCGTCCACATCCATCCAAAGGACCACTTCACCTTTGAAACTGTAGGGTTTGGTGATTTTCCCGAGCAGAAAGCAGTTGTCCTGGGTCATGTTGCAAAGGTCAGAATTTGGGGCAAAAAGAAAGGGCCGCACAAGCGGCCCTTTCGTATCCATTCAGACGAATCACGCTTCGGCGTCGTCCTTTTTTTCTTCTTCAGCTGGAGCTTCCTCAGCAGCAGGTGCTTCCTCAGCAGCAGGCGCTTCCTCAGCAGCAGGTGCTTCCTCAGCAGCAGGTGCTTCCTCAGCAGCAGGTGCTTCCTCAGCAGCAGG
>PBWG01000107.1 GCA_002729115.1 Crocinitomicaceae bacterium
CAGCGGCTTCCCCCCTCCGACCTTCTACAGCGAATGGAACCACGGGGGCGGCTCGGGTGAGTCCGGAGGCCACAGCGGACACGTGGAGGCGCGATTCGACGATTACGAAGAAGGGTTGGCCGCAGCCGAAGCTGAAGGCAAGCCCATGCTGTTGGACTTCACAGGCTGGGCCTGCGTCAACTGCCGGAAGATGGAAGAACAGGTTTGGTCCGACGCTGAAGTGGCTTCCAAATTGACAGAGGACGTGGTCCTTGTGTCGTTGTACGTGGACGACCGCACGGCCCTGCCCGAGGACGAACACCGCGTGGAGAAATACGGCGGAAAGGACTTTCGCATCAAGACCATTGGCAACAAATGGTCCTATCTCCAAGCCTCGCGATTCAACCGCAACGCCCAACCCTTCTACGTCATGATTGACCACGACGGCAACCACATTGGCGGGAGTGCCGGCTACGACCCCGACGCTGAGCTGTTTTTGGAATTTCTTGACGAAGGCCTGGCTGAATTCAACCGTTAATTGTGCCACAACGACGGCGAAGTCAAGGGCCCACGGCCTCCTGATCCGCCCGACGTTCGCGGCATGAAACACCCCTCCATGACACGCATCCGATCTCATTTCGAAGAAAGCGCACGCCTCGCCAACGACTTGTTGGGCGACGCGACGTTTTTGGATTCGATGGAGAAAGGGGCTGACGTGTTGATCGACGCCTTGCGTAAGGACGCCAAGATTTTGTCTTGTGGCAACGGCGGCTCCATGTGCGACGCCATGCACTTCGCCGAAGAATTGAGTGGCCGTTACCGCGACGATCGTCCACCGCTGGCCGCGCTCGCGTTGTCGGATGTGTCGGCGATGACCTGCATCGGCAACGACTACGGGTTTGACCAGGTGTTCGCCCGCCAAGTGCAGGCGCTCGGGCGTCCCGGGGATGTGCTGCTGGCCATCAGCACCAGCGGGAATTCCAGCAACATCCTGGAAGCCTGTCGCGCGGCCAAAGCCGCAGGCATGCACGTGGTGTCCCTGACGGGCAAGGGCGGCGGAGCTCTGCGTCCCATGGCTGATGTGGACGTCTGTGTTCCTTGGTCGGGTTACGCCGACCGCATCCAGGAAGTGCACATCCGCTGCATCCACAGCTGGATCGACGCCATTGAACAAGCCTTGACCCAAGGCTGAGTCTCCCATGCTGATTCGAACTTGGGGTTTCGTCGCCACGAAGCCCCACGCCCCGTGGGTCTCTGTGGAGGTGCGCGCGGAACGCGGCGCCTTGGTGCGCACCTCTGGGCTGCCCCCCGGCGCCGCGCTAGAAAGCATGGCTCGACTCCGGGCCGCCCTGGCCCATGTCGGACTTCGTCTAAAGACCCAAGCGCTCACCCTTCACGTGCACCCGACCTGCACGAAAGAAGACGTGCCGCACCTCGACCTGGCCTTTGCCGCAGCGTTGCTGACGCTCTCTGGCCGCCTTCAATCCCACGACCTCCTGCACACCGCCCATGCAGGAACCCTGACCCTCGCTGGGGCCCTCCACGGTCCGTCCCTGGGACCATCAACTGGCCTGTCCGCACTTGGCCCCGTCGCACCGCCTGAAATCCAACGCCTAATTCACGTTCAGGGTGGTGACAGGTTTCTCTCTGACAACCACGGGCTCGAACGTCGTTGGGAGGTCTCGCACCTTGCCCAGTTGGTGAACTCCCTGCCCTCCTGGCAAGACTTCAACGCTTCACTGTCGCCCAACCCTGAGAAGGATCCTGCACTCCCTCGGAACTTGCACTGGGAGGAAATCCAGGGCGAAGGCCATGTCAAGACTTGGCTGGCAATCGCCGCCAAACATCGCCTGCCCGTGCTGATGTCAGGGCCTCCTGGCTGCGGCAAGACGAGCTTGGCGAAGACGTGCGATGCGTTGCGCGCACGACACCTGCGAAAACCGAAAGTGCCATGGGTCGCCCCGCATCCTGCGGGTGGTGTGGCTGGGTTGTTGGGGGCTTGGCGGCGTGGTGCACCTCGGCCTGGCGCCTGGGCCCAAGCAGATGGCGGCGTGCTCTTCTTGGACGAGTTTTTGGAATGGCCCAGACCCGCCCGCGAGTCGTTGCGTCATGTCATGGAATCCGACCGCCTGGAACTGCTCCGGGCAGAGGGCTCTGCGGTTTGGGTGTCCAAACCCTGGATCGTGGCCGCCACCAACCCCTGCGCCTGCGGACGAGGCCACGAACAATGCCTGTGCACACCGGCGGAGCAGAAACTGCACCGCAGGAAATGCTCGGCGCCTCTGCTTGAGCGCTTCGCCGTTCAACTCGACGTCGGATACGATCCACGGCCGTGCCCCAAGTCGTGGAAGGATGTCCTCAAATGGCTTGGTCGCCCCTTCCCCACCGAGGGCATTCCATGGGAGAGTCGTGCCCGCGAGAGTTGGATGAACAGCGACATCCGCCGTCAAGCCAGCATGCGGGTCAGGGCGACCATGGAAAAGTTGGCCCGAGCCCACGCAGATTGGCGAGGGGGATACACGGTGACAGAAGAAGACCTCAAGGCGGCGGTGGAGGTCACTTGGATGACGCGTGAGGGATGGTAATTTGCGCCCATGGCCACCATCCTCCCAGTCCGCGGACACGCCCCCGTTCTCCATGACACCTCTTGGCTTGCACCCAACGCCACCGTGGTCGGCGAAGTGAGTTTAGGAAGGGACAGCACCGTGTGGTTCCAGGCTGTGCTCAGAGGAGACGTGGCCCCCATCCACGTCGGAGAGCGGGTCAACATCCAAGACGGCGTCGTGGTGCATGGCACGTTTGGCCAAAGTGAAACGAGGTTGGACAACGACGTCAGCCTAGGACACAACGCCATTGTCCACGGGGCACACGTTCAACAGGGTGCGCTCGTTGGCATGGGGGCAACCGTGATGGACCATGCGGTGGTCGGCAAGCACGCCGTGGTCGCAGCCGGGTCGGTCGTCTTGGCCGGGACCCAAATTGGGGATGGCGAGTTGTGGGCAGGGGTGCCTGCCAAATGCAAAGGTCAGGTCAGCGAAGAGCTGCGTACCCATTTGGCGCAAACCTCCGCACGGTACGTCGAGTACGCCGGTTGGTTCAAGGGGTCGTCCACCCCACCTCCTGAAGGTTGAGGTCCGACTGCATGATGTGTCTGGCTCCTTGGGCGAACGACCCTGTCCAATCCGTCACTTCAAACCGGTGACGACCCAGGGGCGCGACTTCCGGCGCGACCAAGCCGCGGTGAGCCAGCGCCTCTGCCACCGCATCGGCCACAATGGCCGGACCGTCCACCACTTTCAAGGGCTCATTCAACACCTCCATGATTTGGTCCATCGCCAACGGGTAATGGGTGCAGGCCAAAATCAACGCCTCGGTCCCCGCCGTCCATTGGTCTGCGAAGTAGGCGTTGACCACCGCTTCAGAGATCGTGCCNTTGTGGAAGCCCTCTTCAATGGCGCTGGCCAGCAAGGGGGTGGCCCGCACCTTCGTCGCCACGTTGGCCTCGGCCAGCTTCGCCTGGTAGANGCCGCTGTCGACCGTCGCACGGGTTCCCACCAGCGCCACCTGCTTCCCAGGGTGGTGCTGCGCCACCCAATTCACCACGGGCTGAACCACATCGATCACCGGAACGTGTGGACCCATCGCCGCCTTCACGGTTTCAAGGGCGTTGCTGGATGCCGAGTTGCATGCCACCACCACGGCTTTGCAGCCGGCGTCGACAAACCGCTGGGAAATGCCTGCGGCGAATTCTTTCANGCTGTCGACACTTTTGTCGCCGTACGGCATGTGGGCCGTGTCGCCCACATAGTANAACGACTCCCGAGGGAGCCGCTCTACNAGGGCNTTGGCGACNGTCAAGCCGCCAATGCCCGAATCAAAAATGCCGATGGGCGCGTTCACATGCCCAGTTTGGTCTTCACCAAGTCGGTCACGTCCTCTCCNCCGTTGTACAAGGTCACGCCTGTGCTGGTGTCGAAGATGTACGTGTAACCGTGCTCTTTGCCCACGGCGTCGATGGCNTCACGGACGCGCTCGATCATGGGGGCGAGCAAATTTTGCTCCATCTGCGCGAGGTCGTTTTGGATGGTCATCCCAAATTCCTGCAAGCCTGCATCCAACTGTTGGAGTTCGCGTTCCTTTTGCTGGCGGATGGCTTCGGGCCACGTGGCGGCCTTCGCTTGGTAATCGGCGAACTTGGTTTCAAGCTCTCCCTGCATGCGGGCGACCTCCGACTCGTATTCAGCGGCGGCAGCCTCGATGGAAGTTTGGGCCTCCGCGCGCTCAGGAAGCGTCAACAAAATCTCTTGGGCGTCCAAGTGACCCAGTTTTTGGGCCANTGCGTCGGTCAAGCCTGCCACGGCCAACACGGCCAAAAGGAAAAGGTTTTTCATGGGGTTCAATTTCGGAAAGTGAAGGTCGCTCAAGGCCACCCGGTTCAATGTCAATGTGCGTTAAGGATGGGGCAATTGTTCAATTCTTGCTGCCTGGGCGGCCCACGGTGCCTCCGGCCCCGCGCGTGGCGCTGTTGACGCGGTCGCGGGCGCTGTNTTTGGCNCCGTTGATCGCATCTCTTCCGCGGTCCTGNAAGCTTCCNCCCTTTCCACCGTCGNCGTCTTTGCCCCCNTTGTCGCCTTCAGGGGTGATNGTCTCGCCAGGCACGTAGCCGAGCTTCTTGATGAGGCGGTCCGAGATGTCGTATTTGGGGTTGGTGTAGAGCATGTTGCTCTGGTTGCTCTTGTCAAAAATGACCATGTACCCGCTCCCNGAAGCGATGTCCTTCAGCGACTCAAAAATCTGCTGCTGCACGGGTTCGATGAGTTCCTGNCGCTTTTGGAACAGCTCGCCGTCCACCCCAAATTTCTGCTTCTGCATTTCCTTCGCTTCGGCACGCTTCTTGGCGATCTCGTCTTCACGCTTCACGCGCATTTCTGCCGTCAGCAACACACGCTCTGCACGGTACGCCACTTCCAAACGGTCGGCCGCCTCGAGCTTGGACTCGATGTCGGCCTGCCATTCGATGGCGAAGTTGTTGAGCTCCGTCTGGGCGGANGCGTATTCCGGCATGTGCAACAGCACGTACTCGGAATCGATGTAGGCAAACTTCTGCGCGGCCGCGTCAAAGGACACCGCCATGGAAGCCAACACGGCCACGCCGAACACGGCTTGACGGAAGGAGCTGGAAAGGGACTTGATCATGTCTCTGGAATTCTGAATTGGCTCGGGGTCAAAGTTCACCCATGTTCATGCCGATGGAGAAGTGGAATTGCGCGCGGTCCATGTTGGGCACCGACTCGAGGTCGTCGAGACGCCACCCGTAATCCAGGCCGAGCAATCCGAACATCGGCAGGAAGATGCGCATGCCCACCCCTGCAGAACGGTACACTTGGAATGGATTGAACGCACGCGGGTCCTCCCAAGTATTCCCACCCTCCAAAAAAGCGAGGGTGTAAATGGTCGCACTCGGGTTGGTGCTCAGGGGGTAGCGCAGTTCTGCACTGTACTTGGCCACCACAGGGGCGCCGGTGTTCCGGTCGGGGGCGGTCAAACTGAGGTCGTCGTACCCGCGCAGGTTCAAGATTTCTCGGCCGTCGAGGACGAAGCCGCTCAAGAACACCCCGCCGAGGTAGAACCGCTCGAAGGGGCTCAAGCCCGCCCGGCGGTTGTATTGGCCGATCAAACCCACCCCTGCCGCCGTGCGCAGGACCAGGGTCTTGGGGTTCTCGCCTCCAGATTGGGTCAGCGGCGTGTACCATTCCGCTTTGACCTTCCACTTGTGGTACTCCACCCAGCGGTAGCGTGTTTGGTCGTCCACAGGCGATCCATCGGCGTTTTCGTAATAATCCAAAGGCCGGAAGGCGCTGTACGGCGGCGTCGCCTTGACGCTGACCTCGACGTTGGATCCCCATGTGGGGAAGATGGGGTCGCTCACCGAATTCCGGCCCAACACCGCGGTGAGGGCCAAGTTGTTCGCGCGGCCATTGGAGAAGCTGAAGAAGGACCCGAAGTCGTTCAGGTTGAAGTGCTGGTAGGAGAGCGAGGATTGGAACACGAACCAATCGTCCGGCTTCTTCCAGCGCTGGCCCAATCCAATTTGCGCGCCTGTGATCTCCAAGGACGTGCGGGCCTCGTTGATCTGGTCCTCGATCATCTTGGGCTGGCCGTTGCTTTGAATCGACCGCCACACGCTGACGCTGAGCGAGTTGGGCTTCTTGCCTCCCAACCACGGTTCAGTGAAGCTGAAGTTGTAGCTCTGGAAGAACAGGCCGTTCGATTGGGCCCTGAGCGACAACCGCTGGCCGTCGCCCGTGGGGATGGGCCGCCACGTGCCCTTCTTGAACATCTTCGAAGCCGCGAAATTGGTGAAGCTGATGCCGAGGGTGCCCACGACACGTCCGCCACCCCAACCGCCGCTGAGCTCGATTTGGTCTGACGGCTTCTCCTCCACAGTGTACTCGATGTCCACCGTGCCGTCCTCGGGATGCTGGATGGGGTTCACCCCGAACGCTTCGGGGTTGAAATAGCCCAACTGGGAAAGTTCACGCTGGGTGCGAATGATGTCTGTCCGGCTGAAGAGGTCTCCTGGGCGGGTCCGAATCTCGCGGTAGACCACGTGGTCGTTCGTCTTGGAGTTGCCTTGCACCATGACCCGCCCAATTCGGAATTGCTGGCCCTCCATCATGCGCACCTCGATGTCGATGGTGTCGCCCACCACGCGCCTTTCGATGGGCCGCGCCTGGAATGTGAGGTACCCGTCGTCCTGATACAGCGAGCTCAAGTCCAGTCCCTTCGGGTCCATGAACACCCGCGTCTCCAAACGCTCCAGGCTGAACACCTCTCCGCGTTGGATGTCCAACAGGCTGTCCAATTGGGTGGTGCGGTACTTCGTGTTGCCTGTGAACGTGATGTCGCCAAAGTAGAAGGGGTTGCCCTCCTCCACGTACACGTCCAACTTGACTTGTCCTTCGTCTTTCCGACTCAAGCTGTCGCCCAGGATGCGGGCGTTTCGGTACCCTTGGCCGTGGTAGTGGTTGACCACACCCTGCAAATCGGACTGGAAGGAGTTCTCCAGGAATTTCGAAGGCTTGTAGAACCGCCACCACTTGCGGGCTTTGGTCTCCTTCATTTTCCGCGCCAACACCTCCTCGTCGAAGGCTTCCACCCCGTGGAACACGATCTCGTCCACCTTGACCTTCTCGCCTTTGTCGATGTGGATGCGGAGCTTGGCCCCGTTGGCAAACAACGTGTCAGACTGCTGCTCCATGGCGATGTCGACGTCCAAAAAGCCCTTGTCCACGTAGTGGTCTCGGATGCGCTTGGTGGCCACCGCAAGGACGTTGTCGTCGAGGATGCGCCCCGTCAACAAGTCAATCTTGCCCTTCACCGTTTCCTGCTCTGAGCGGTTGACACCGGCGATGCTGTACCTGGTCAAGCGCGGCAATTCCTGCACCCGAATGACCANGTAGACGTCGCGGTCNCGCACCTCGGCCACCTCGATTTGGATGTCGGCAAACAAATCCTGGGCCCACAAACCCGTGACCGCTCGGCGGATGTCGTCTCCGGGAATCTCGACCTCTTGGCCCACCTGAAGTGAACTGAAGAGNTTGATGGCCTGGACATCTGTGTACTCGGCCNCCAAGACCGTCAACCCCGCGATCTTGTAGGTGCTCGTCAGCTTCAGGTCAATGAGGTCCTCTTGCCCTTGCGCCAGGCTGGGCATCACCACCCCTGTGGCCACGCAACATGCGCAGGCGACGCGCAGCAACCACATTCTCACACAATCCATCACGTCTGGGGCAAATTGGGAACGGCGCCAAAACGGCGTTCGCGGTTCTGAAAATCTCGAATGGCTTCGAAGAAATGTTCTCTTCGGAAATCGGGCCAAAGCACGGAAGTGAAGTGGAACTCGGCATACGCCAATTGCCACAACATGAAATTGCTGATGCGGTGCTCTCCCGAGGTCCGAATCATCAACTCCGGGTCGGGCAAATCGGCTGTCTGGAGGTACTTGTCGATGGTGCTGGGCAAGATTTCCTCTTGCCGCAACCCGTCTTGCATCATGCCTCGGATGGCCTCCACCATCTCCCACTTGGCGCTGTAACTCAACGCCAAAATCAAATCCAAATGCACCTCGCCCGTGAAGTCTTCTTGGGCGCGGGTCAATTCGTTTTGGCAGGCCTTGGGCAAGGACGACACGTCGCCGATGGTGCGCAACCTGACGCCTTTGCTCGCCAACTCGCGGGTCTCACGGACCAGGGATTGCACCAGCAAATCCATCAGCGCGTCGACTTCTTCCTTGGGCCGGTTCCAATTCTCGGTGCTGAACGCGTACAGCGTGAGGTGCCGAACCCCACACTCGCGGGCGGCTTCCACCGTCGCCCGAACGGACTCCACGCCGTGGGCGTGACCAAAGACCCGCGCTTCGCCTCGGCGCTTGGCCCATCGGCCGTTGCCGTCCATGATGACCGCCACATGTTCAGGAACCCTGTTGGGGTCGATCCCAGCCGCCCTGAGCACGCGCTCGCGGGCCTCGTCCGAATGTGCCTGAGGGGTCGTCATTGCTCCCAGCAAGTTGTGGCTTTTTTGCTCACGCGAAAACCCAAAGAGACCAAAAAGTATCCGTACCGATCGGCCCGTCCGGGGTCGCCCCGTTGGAGGCCTGCGATGGACTGTCCCACCGCCAATTCACGGTCCTCGGCACGGTCGGCGAACTCGACCGCCGTTTGGCCTCTCGCCTCACGCAACAACGACGGATTCATGTACACCGTGCTCACGTCGTCGAGGTAATCGGTCCACACCTTGCGCGCACCCCACTCCAATTGGAGGGACATGGCCTCGCCCAAAGTGCCTTTGATGCCGATGCCGTAGGGTACAGCGACGCCCCAGGTCAAGTAGTTCTCCACCTCCTCAAACCACCCTTGCCCTTCTGTGCCGAGGGGCTGCAAGGGTTGCCAATTGCCCAAACGGTCTTGCGCTTCAGGGTCGTGGGTGTACANGGCGACGCCCGCAAAGAGAAAAGGCACCATCCGCTTCATGGGTCGGCCCACCACATGGTCGCGGTAGTTCAANTCCCCGAGCAAGGCGTATTCCCGCAGGTCGTTGCGGAAATGCAGGTTGCGCTCTTGCTGCCATGCGTTGGGGTGGTCGGCGTCCCACATTTCGATCATGCCTCGGAGGTATTGCCCCCGAATCGACAATCGGCTGTTGAGGTTGTGCCTGTAGAACGCCCCTTGGGACACGTGAGACATGCCCCGAAACATGTTGGTCGGGTTCAAATCGCCGGTGTACCACGCCGACCCCAACTGGAACGCAATTTCCTTGCTGGCGCCGCGTCGGTTGAACTGGGCGGACACCTCCAAGCCAAGGACCATGAAGGCCACAACCAGGGTGTTGCGCAGGGCAACATGCGATGTGAATGGACAGGTATGCATCGTGAGGTACAACGCTCGAAAGTACGGGGGATTGCCCTGAATTCAGCGCTCCCGTGGGTCGAGTCCCCAATGCATTTTTTGCCGAACCGTGGAAAAAAAGTTTTGGTGTTCCAGGTTGATCANCGTGATGCTGAATCCGGCGCGGCGAATGCGCACTTCTTGCTTGGGTTCNAGGGGGAANGAACGGCTGTCCAAGCTGAGCAAAAACTGCGCATCTCGGCCGTCGGCCACCAAGGTGATTTCNTGGTCCANCGGGACNACAAGCGGTCGGTCGTTCAGGTTGTGGGGCGCCACNGGCGTCACGATGGCCACGTCGGCGCTNGGNTGCACAATGGGNCCNCCNGCNCTCAGGGANTANGCNGTCGANCCNGTGGGTGTGCTGACGAGCAGCCCGTCGGCCCAATACGTGTTCACGAAATGGTCGCCTCGGTGAACGTCCACGACCACCATGCTCGCGGTGTCCCGCTTGTGGATCACCACCTCATTCAGGGCAAACGGAAACTCGCCCAAGGGCAGCGGTTGTCCGTCAACGTGAACCTCCAACAAGGCCCGTTCCTCGGTCCAAGTCGTCCCGGCCACCAAGGCGTCCATGGCCAGGTCAAACTCTTCCATCGACACGTTGCTCAAAAACCCGAGTCGGCCCGTGTTCACACCCAAGATGGGCACCGTGCCTTGACGCACGAGGGTGGACGCTTCGAGCACTGTGCCGTCCCCGCCGAACGCAAGCAGCAAATCCGTGCCTTCGGGCACCTCTCCGTCAAACGGCCGAAACGCGCCGGGCACAGCCATGTGGTCGTTCAACTCCGACAAGTATGCCTGGCTGATCCACGGCGACGCATCCAATTGAAGCACCCGTTGAAACGCTTCCCTCAGCGCTTCTGCGTCGTTGGGCGACACCGCTTTTCCAAAAATGGCAATCCGCATGGCGTGGGGGTTCAGGGTTCTAGGTAGCGCATGAACGCGTCAAAACGCGCCCGCATTTCATCTTCCACTTCCGGGGCGTTGTGGAAGCTTTGGACCGTGTACTCGTGCCGTTGCAACATGGCCAACAACGACTCAATCTCTTCCGTGTTCACCTTGAAGGTGACCTCCAAACGCTCGCTGTCTTCCACCGCGGCGACGTTGAAGCTCGTCACTTGGGCGCCGTCCGTTTCCACAAGGCGCACCAATTCAGCCGGGCTCAAATCTTTGGGCAAGACCTCCACCACAATGGTGCTTCCTGGGAAGCCCCAGCCGGCACGTTTGGCCAAAAAGCGCATGACGGACGACCGATCCACTGCACCTCGGTACAACCCGCGGTGCACCACGGGCAACACGTCCACGTCCGACCAGCCCATCCGGGCCACCACGTCGTACAGGTGCAAGTCCATGCCGATGGATTCTTGGTCCAGACGTGCCTCTGCAATGAGGGCCATATCGTCCATTTCCAGGAGCTCCGCCTCCGACACCGTCCCTTTGAACACGTCTTCCTCCACCACGGGCAAATGCATGACTTTGCATTCGTCCATGACCGTCAACGCCCGGGACACCGGGTCGGTCAATGCAAGGACCGGAAGGTCCATGGTGAGGATTCTCTGGGCGCGCATGGCGTACTTTCGCGGGGCATACCAAAGGTAAGGATGACAAGGCTCAGCGTCAACGTGAACAAGATCGCCACCCTGCGCAACGCACGGGGCGGAACGGAACCCAATGTGGTCGACGCCGCCGTGCGCATCCAGCAGTTTGGGGCCCAGGGCATCACCGTGCATCCCAGACCCGACGGCCGGCACATCACCTATGCCGACGTCCGTGCGCTCAAGCCTGCGGTGCACACCGAATTCAACATCGAAGGGTATCCCTCCGACGACTTTGTGGCCTTGGTGTGCGAGGTGCAACCCGCCCAGGTGACCCTCGTGCCGGACGCCCCGGACGTGTTGACCAGCAACGCCGGATGGCAAGTGNCGGACCACGCAGACTTGTTGCGAGACGTCCTGGCCACCTTCAAGGAACGCGGCATTCGGACCAGCCTGTTCATCGAGACTGANCAAGCCCAAATCGAAGCCGCCGCGGCCGTCGGCGCGGACCGCATCGAACTGTACACCGAGTCCTACGCCGTCCNGCACCGCGACTTGGGNGCGGAAGCCGCNGCCCCTTATGCAGAAGCGGCCCGGNGGGCCCACCAAGCGGGACTGGGTGTCAACGCAGGGCACGACTTGAACCTGGACAACCTCGCGGACTTTGGGCGGGAAGTGCNCTACCTGGACGAGGTGAGCATCGGCCACGCCTTGATCGCCGACGCCTTGTACCTGGGCCTGTCCAACGCCGTGGCGCAATACCGCGCATGTCTGGGCTGACCCTTCACGCCAGGCATTTGGCCTGCAGCCAGGGGGACGCAGGGCACCTCATCGTCCTCCACGGGTTGCTCGGCAGCAGCGACAACTGGCAAACCCTTGGCAAGCGCTACGCCTCCCACCACCACGTGTGGATGCTCGATGCCCGAAACCACGGCCGCAGCCCTCATGCCCCGAGCCACACCTACATGGAGATGGCCGAGGATGTCGTGCGGTTCATGGACGCCGAGGGCATCGCCAAAGCCTCCTTCCTGGGACACAGCATGGGCGGCAAAACCGTGCTGACCCTGTCCCAGCATCACCCTGGACGCATGGAACGCATGGTCGTGGCAGACATCGCCGCCCGGGCGTACACGCCACATCATGGGCCCATTTTTGACGCCCTTTTGGGCACCCGACCTAGCGAGGCTTCGTCGCGTGAGCAGGTTCAATCCCAACTGACCCAAGCCCTCGGGCCCGACCCCGTGCTTGTGCCTTTCTTGATGAAAGGGCTGCATCGCCGGAAAGAGGGCGGATTCGCCTGGCGCTTCAACGTGCCTGTGCTGAAAGAAGCGCTGACCGGCGTGGTGGGTGAAGTGCCGTTGAGCATGAATACGCTTCCTGCCCTGTTCATCCGTGGTGGCGAGAGCCCGTACGTGTCGGACGAGGACCTGGACCTCATGGCAGACCATTTCGTGCACATGGACGACCACACCATCGACGGGGTGGGCCACTGGTTGCACGCCCAGGCGCCAGACGAATTCTACAACGTCACTGCCGACTTCTTGGGGTAGGTGCCTCGTCGGGGCTCAGGCCTTTGTGGCCCGACATGAATCCCCCACGGGCTTTGGTGCCTTTGCGCTTGGCTTTTTGCTCTTCCTCCGGCAACTCGATGAACGCCTTGCACGGCTCGCTGCAGGTGTGCTTGAGGGCCTCTCCGCACGATGAGCACTGGATCATCAAGATGTTGCAGGTGGGGTTGGCGCAATTCACGTGGTCGTCGCAGGACGTCCCGCACGTGTGGCACTTGGCGATGACGTCGTCCGAAATCCGCTCGGCCAAGCGTTCGTCAAAGACGAAGTTCTTGCCCACAAACTTGTTGCGGAGGCCAGACGCCTTGGCCTGGCGCGTGTACTCGATGATGCCGCCCTCCAATTGATGGACATTGGGAAATCCCTTGTGCTTGAGGTAGGCACTGGCCTTTTCGCACCGGATACCGCCCGTGCAGTACATCACAATGTTGGCGTCTTTCTTGTCCTGCAACATGTCCTCGACCAAGGTGATCTCCTCCCTGAAGGTGTTCACGTCAGGACAAATGGCGCCTTCGAAATGCCCCACTTCGCTCTCGTACGCGTTGCGCATGTCGATGAGGACCGTGTCCTCTTGGTCGGTCAAGGCGTTGAATTGGTCTGCCTTCAAGTGCTCGCCGCAATCGGTCACATCGAACGTGTCGTCGTTCAACCCGTCGGCCACAATTTTATCTTTCACCCGGACAATCAGCTTGAAGAAACTCTTGCCTTGCTCCACCGCCACATTCAACCTCAGGTTGGACAGCCAATCCAAGCTGTCCAGGTGCGCTTTGAATTCCTCGAAGCGGTCGGTCGGCACGGAAATCTGGGCGTTGATGCCCTCCCTGGCCACGTAGGTCCGACCCAGCACCCCCAACTCTTCCCACGCCGCGTACAATTGGTTCCTCGTCAAGGCGGGGTTTTCCAAGTGGACGTACCTGTAAAAGCTGAGGGTGGTGCGAGGCACATTGTCCTGCTCCATTCGCGCCATCAGCACCCTGCGGTCCTCTTTGTTGTGCCTCCGTTTCATTCCGTGACAAAGGTACGCCAAGCCCAAACCTGCCGCCTTGACGCCGCATTTTGGATTTCTTGACACGGTCGTGACGGCTCCTCGGAGCCCTTGGCCACAACTTTGCGTCACACNTTCCACATCAATGACATGCTGGACTTTTGCAAAACCGTGCTGACCCGCGTCAGCTTCGACCAACGGCTCTTCGCCAAGGAACTGAAGAAGAGCTTCAAGTGGCTCTCCANAGAGGACGCCGAGGCCCTGCGCCAATGGGCCATGGCGCAGTACCGCCACAAGTACGCCCACCTCATCGCCACCACCTTCGCGGCNGCCCAAGTCATGTGACTTGGGTCGCACGTGAGATGCAACCGCTTCGNGTATTTTTGGGTTGTNCCTGAAAATCACGCAACATGAAATCCCTTTTCTCACTTTGCTTGCTTGCGCTCTCGGCCATCGCCTGGGGTCAGCAAAACGTCCTCTTGCTTGAGCTCAGCGCAGACGGTGCTGGCGACGAAGCTGTGGTGCTTGTCGACATTGCCACCGAGCCAGCCTTGAGCGACGCCCCCATGACCGTCACCTTGATGGGCGACGACGAAGTCACCTTGACCATCGCCCTGCCCGACGGAATCATGCAAGGTGTGGTCACGGCCTCCGCCACGGACTGCGCTGGCAACTTCATCGAAGAAGAAGCTTTCATGATGCTGTCCAACGACATCGACACCGCAGGCGTGTTCATCCTCGAGGCTGAAATCGAACTCCCCTATTGCGAGGAGGACGGCGAGGACGAAGATGACGATGAGGACGACGACGAGGGCTTTGACGAATTTGAGGACCTCGATTTGGACGAACTGACAGCCTACCTCGACAGCCTCTGCAGCGACGCCATGGGCAACGACGCCTGGATGTACTGCGGCATCCTCGAAAGCCTGAACGCCTGCTTGGGCGGCGACGAAGCCGCCTGCGAAGAGCTTGAAGAATGGCTCGAATTCGTGGACGGTCCGTGGAACGAGGAGGACGACGACGAAGAGGCCGACGATGAAGAGGACGACGACGAAGGCGACTGCGAGGCCGACTTCGTGGTGGTTCAGGCCTTTGACGCCGACAGCAACGCCATCGCCAACGAGCTGTTCGTGTTCGTGTTCGGGTTGGACTTGGACAACGACATCTTCTGGAGCTTTGGAGACGAAGGGTCCAGCACAGATCCCTTCCCAACCTGGGAGTACGAGACCAACGGTCCCTACGAGTTGTGTTTGACCGTGGGCAACGAAGAGGAGGATTGCTCAGACACTTACTGCTTCACCCTGAGCCTGGATTCGCTTGGGTGGCTTGGAGGCATCCAGGATGGATTTTCCATCATCGTGTTCGACGGAGACCAGGGAACTGTTGCCGGTGTGAATGGGCTCGACCTGGACGAGGAGTCGCTGAACTTGTTCCCCAACCCGTCCATGGGGGGAGCTGCCCAACTTGAATGGCATGCCTTGAATGCAGGACAAGCCCATGTGGAGGTGTTCGACTTGACAGGTCGCCAGCTCTTGAACGACCAAATTAACGTGACGCAAGGCACACAGCGCATCGCCCTGGAGGTGAACGCCACGCCAGGCATTCACTTGGTTCAAATCACGCAAGGTGAAGTCCAACGAACCCTGAAGTGGTTGGTGAAGTGATTCCCTTGGGGCAGCGATAAACGCAATCAAGCCTCTCCTGATGCAGGAGGGGCTTTTTTGTGGGTCGCCTCGCCAGATTGAAGGAAGGCGATGTTCCGTGTCAACCCTGCCAAGCCCGTGCGCTTGACGGCGCTGTCTTTGAACACTTCCTTGAACACTTCCTCGGTCAGGTCCAGCCAATCTGCCTTGGTCATGTCGAGCAGCCTTGGGTGAGGGGCAAACCTCGGTTCCACCGTGGGCGCCGAGTGCCGGTTCCACGGACACACCTCTTGGCAAATGTCACAGCCAAACATCCAGTCCTCCATGTGGCCTTGCACGGGCTCCGGGATGGCGCCCCGCAACTCGATCGTGAAATAGCTGATGCACTTGCTGCCGTCCACGACGTAGGGCTTCACAATGGCGTCGGTAGGGCACGCGTCGATGCACCGCGTGCAGCTGCCACAATGGTCCGTGACAGGCGCGTCGGGCTCGATCTCCACGTCCAACAGCATCTCCGCCAAGAAGAAGTAGCTGCCTTGGTGTTTGTTCAGGAGCAAGCTGTTCTTGCCGATCCACCCCAACCCAGACTTCGCCGCCCATGCCCGCTCCAGGATCGGGGCCGAATCCACAAACACCCGCCCCGACACCTCGCCCCAATCCCGCTTCATCCACTTCAACAACTCCTTGAGCTTCCACTTCAGCACAAAGTGGTAATCCTCACCCAAGGCGTACTGCGCAATGCGCGGTGCTTCGGGGTCCGACGGCGGCGTGGGGTTGTGGTAATTGAAAAGCAGGCTCACAACCGTCTTGGTGCCGGGCAAGAGCTTCCGGGGGTCCAACCGTTTGTCAAAATGCTCTTCCATGTAGGCCATCTCGCCGTGCATGTCTTGCTTCAACCAAGCCTCGAGGCGCGGCGCTTCCTCGTCAAGGTGCTGCGCCTTGGAGATGCCCACGGATGTGAAGCCCAATTCCTTGGCATGGTGCTTCAGCCATTGGGCGCGTGTTTGGGCTTGGTGCAGCGTCCGGCCCACCGCTCAACCGTTGAAGAGGTCACCCGGCGTGGCGGAAGGCGTGCGCCCAAGGTGCTTGTACGCTTTCGTCGTGGCTTGCCTGCCTCGTGGCGTCCTCACCAACAACCCCTCTTGGATCAAATAGGGCTCGTAGACCTCTTCCAGAGTGCCGGCGTTCTCTCCAATTGCCGTCGCCAAGGTGTTCGCGCCCACGGGCCCTCCCTTGAATTTGTCGATGATGGCCGACAGGATTCGGTTGTCCATGTCGTCCAGGCCCTTCTTGTCCACTTGGAGGGCGTCTAGGGCGTAGGCCGTGACTTCAGGGTCGATCACCCCCGTGCCCTTCACCTGGGCGAAGTCCCGCACCCGGCGCAACAGGGCGTTGCTGATCCGAGGCGTGCCCCTTGAACGCGACGCGATCTCGTAGGCCGCAGCCGGCTCGATCTCGATTCCCAGGATGCCCGACGACCGCTCCACGATGTCGGTCAACGTCTTGGCGTCGTAGTAGTGGAGGCGAAGGTTGATTCCAAACCTTGCCCGCAAGGGCGCCGTCAGCAAGCCCGACCTCGTGGTCGCCCCCACCAGGGTGAACGGACTCAATTCAATTTGGACTGTCCGCGCGTTGGGGCCCGTGTCGATGACAAGGTCAATGCGATAGTCCTCCATGGCGCTGTAGAGGTACTCCTCGACCACGGGCGACAACCGGTGGATCTCGTCGATGAACAACACGTCGTTTGGCTCGAGGCTCGTGAGCAGACCCGCCAAGTCACCTGGTTTATCCAACACAGGACCAGACGTGGTTCGGATGGCCACACCCATCTCGTTGGCCACAATGTTGGCCAAGGTGGTTTTCCCAAGTCCTGGAGGGCCGTGCAACAACACGTGGTCCAGCGCCTCGCCACGCTGCCTCGCAGCTTGCACGAACACCTGCAGGTTGTCCATGGCCGCACGCTGGCCCGTGAAGTCTTCAAACTGCGCAGGCCTAAGCACTCGATCCAAGTCGCCGTCGGACGCCTGTTCAGCCTCCCCCCTTACGTCAAAGTCGTCATCGTGCACCATGTGTTTCGAAGTTACCCCACGAACCAAAAAAGCCCCCACCGAAGCAGGGGCTTTTGTCAAGTTCTTTCTCGAC
>PBWG01000108.1 GCA_002729115.1 Crocinitomicaceae bacterium
CCCCACCCACGCGGTCAGCGCTTGCTCGAGGCCATACCCTGCGACTGGGGCGAGCACACACGCCATTGGAATCCATTTGACGCGCGGTCGGAGTCCGGTGAACATGCCCACCCCGAACAGCCCGAGCAGCGGGCCGTAGGTGTAGTTGGCCACGGTAAAGAGGGCGGCCACGACCGACGTGTCGTTGACCGCGTTGAACGCCACGATGACCAGCCACAATAGGACGGCAAGACCCAAGTGAACCTGCTTTCGGATGCGGGACGCTTCCTCGGACGTCTTGGACGGGGTGTCAATCAGGTCGATGCACGTGGAGGTGGTCAGGGCGGTGAGGGCCGAATCGGCCGAACTGAAGGCCGACGCCAACAGCCCCACCAAGAACGCCACGCCCAAAGCGGGCCCCAACGAGCCGCCCAGCGCCACGAGGGGGTACAATTTGTCGGTGGCTTCAGGAAGGGCCATGTCGATGCGGCCCGCGTGCATCCACAGCAACGCACCCATGCTGAGGAACAACAGATTGGCGGCCACCAAGATGACGGTGAACACCCCCATGTTCTTTTGAGCGTCGCCCAGGGAGCGGCAGGCCAAATTCTTCTGCATCATGTCCTGGTCCAGCCCTGTCATGGCGACCGTCACGAACATCCCTGCCAAGATGTGCTTGAGCCAGTGGTTGCTCGCCCTCCAATCGTCGGTCACCCAAATCCGAGTCATGCCGGTGTCAGACAGGGCTGAAGGCAAGTCCAGCCAGCCTTGTCCCCCGGCGTGCAAGATGCCTCCGACGGTCATGACCACGGCCAAGAGCATGCAGGCGGTTTGCAGGGTGTCCGTCCAAATCACGGTGCCCATGCCGCTGCGGCGCGTGTAGGCGTAGATGACCGTCAGGATGGCGGCGGTGGTGCCTGCAAACCACGACCCCGGGACGTCGCCCCCGGCCAACGGTTCCAGCACGAGGACTTCGAGGACCAAGGCCACCAGAAACAGCCTGAACGACGCACCGACCACACGGCTCAGCAGGAAAAACGCAGACCCTATTTTGCGGGCCTCCACGCCAAAGCGCGTGCCCAAAAAGCTGTAGATGCTGGTCAGTCCCATCTTGTAGTACAAGGGCAAGAGAACGGTGGCAACAATCAGGTATCCAATGCAGTAGCCAAGCACCATTTGCATGTACGTCCATTCTTGGTCGCGCACCCAGCCTGGAATGCTCAGGAACGTCACCCCTGAGAGCGAGGCGCCGACCATGCCAAACGCCACGAGGGGCCAAGGGGCGCTTTTTTTGGCCACGAAGAAGACGTCTTCCTCGGACCCGGCCCGCTGAGAGGACCAACGAGACACGGCCAACAACACGCCAACGTAGGCGAGGGAAATGCAAAGCGCGAGGGTGGGGGTCATGGCGCCAAATGTAACTTCGCACCATGCAATTGCCCTCGAGGTTGATCGAATCCGCCGTGGACCAAATGGCGAGCCTTCCGGGCATTGGACGACGCACCGCGTTGCGCCTCGTGCTTCACATGCTCGCCCGCGATGAAGAACGCGTGCGGGACTTCGCCGAGAGCATGGTGGCGATGCGCCAAGGCGTCAAGCCTTGCTCCACGTGCCACAACCCCACAGAAGACGGGGTGTGCAACATTTGCGCCAACCCCCACCGCGACAGCGCCACGCTGTGCGTGGTCGAGGACATTCGGGACTTGTTGGCCCTGGAGTCGGTGGGAGAGTACCGCGGGCTGTACCACATTTTGGGCGGCGTCATCAGCCCCATGGACGGGGTGGGGCCGGCAGACTTGACCGTGGAATCGTTGGTCTCACGTGTCCGATCGACCGAGGTGAAGGAGGTCATCCTTGCTTTGCCAGCATCGATGGAAGGGGACACGACGGCCTTTTACTTGGCCAAACGCGTCCAGGCCCACGACATCCTGCTCACCACCATCGCGCGCGGCGTGTCTGTCGGTGAAGCGCTGCAGTACGCCGACGAGGCCACGCTGTCCAGCTCGTTGTTGAACCGCTTGCCGTACAAGGGATGACCGACCTCAGTGTCGTGATTGTGAGTTACAACGTTCGGGCGTTCCTCGAGCAATGTTTGGTGTCTGTGGAGCGGGCTTCCAAAGGGCTCAACGTGGAAGTGTGGGTCGTGGACAACAAGAGTGTCGACGGTTCAGTGGACATGGTGAAGCGTCGGTTCCCTTGGGTCAAGCTGATCGCCAACGAAGACAACGTGGGGTTTTCCGTGGCCAACAACCAAGCCATTCGCAAGTCCTCAGGCAAGCACGTGCTGCTGCTGAATCCGGACACGGTGGTGCGCGAGGACACCTTCGCCAAAGGGCTTGAGCACATGGATGCCCACCCCAAAGTCGGGGGCATGGGGGTGCCGATGTACGATGGGACAGGGAAGTACCTCCCCGAGTCCAAGCGCGGCTTGCCCACGCCATGGGTCGCGTTTTGCAGAATGGCCGGGCTGCACCGTTTCGCGCCCACATCGGAGAAGTTCAACGCCTACTACGCCGGCCATCTGGGAGAACACGACACCGGACCCGTCGACATCCTCGCAGGGGCTTACATGTGGATGCGAAAGGAAGCTCTGGATGAAGTGGGCTTGCTGGACGAGCAGTTTTTCATGTACGGTGAGGACATCGACCTGAGCTGGCGTTTGGTGTTGGGCGGATGGGAGAACCACTACTGCGCCAACACGAGCATCATCCACTACAAGGGGGAAAGCACCAAAAAGGGAAGCCTGAATTACGTCATGGTGTTTTACAACGCCATGTTGTTGTTCGCCGCCAAACATTACGAAGGGCGTCAGGCACGTGCGTTTTCATGGATGATCCGGGGGGCCATTTACGGCCGTGCTGCGTTGGCGGTGGTGCGTCGCATGCTTTCGCGCTGGGGCGATTTGATTCGTGTGGCTGGGGTCACGCTGGCGTTGTTCGGCGCATGGCTATGGGCACTCGACGCCCTGGGACAACGCCAATTCAACTGGTCCGAGGTCTTGTGGCAAGGAGGCCTGCTTTGGGCCCTCCAGACCGCAGCGCTGACCTTGTTCGGGGGACATGCGGAGCCAAGCCGATTGCATTCCCGTTTCCGTCCGTGGTCGGCATGGGTGGCCGCGTCTTCGCTGACCGTCATTGTGTACAGCCTTTGGCCAGAGGGGTGGAGGTTCAGCCGCTCTGGCGTCTTGGGGCTTGTGTTCCTTCAGGGCGCCATCCACGCCGCGGTGGCCCGCCGGCGTTGGAAACGTGCTGGCAATCCCAGGATGATTCGACGCGTCTTGGTGGCGTCCCAGGATTTGCCCGCGGTGGTGGACCTGCTTCGCAAAACCGAGGGTGTCCAACAGAAGCAACAAGCGCATGCCCTGTGGGCCCAGGACACCCTGGCCCCAGACAACATGCGTCCGTCCATCCAAGCCATACCCTGGGTGGGGACTGTGCGCGACTTGTCGGACGCCCTGCAAATCCACGACGTGCAGGAGGTGGTCTTCAGCGGCCGTGATGTCACGGCCGACCACATCGTGAAGGCGCTGCCTGAACTCGGAAAGCGCGGCGTGCATTGCCGGATTGCGTGGACCGACGCAGGCGATTTGATGGCCAGTGGGGGAGCAGCGCGGCCGTCGTTCGTGGACTTCCAACGCGGGTTGCACCGCCCTGAAATGGCTTCTGCCAAGCGCCGCTTTGATGTGGCCTCCTCGGCCTTGCTCTTGCTGTTCGCCCCAGGGCTGGTGGCGCTCGGGCGTGCCTCATGGTTGGGGCATGCCTGGCAAGTGCTGTGGGGCCAAAAGACGTGGGTCAGCCCAGGTTCCTTGGACATGGAGAAGCCCCATTTGCTTGATTTGAAAGACGGTCTGGGTGACCGGGCCGCGCGGCGCAGGGCCTTCACGCACACCCAGGACTACCATTGGAAAAAGGACCTTTCGGTGGTCGTGGATGCCTTATTTTCGCGACGAGCAATTATCTCTCATGGCCATCATTGACATTCTCCTGCCCAAGATGGGCGAAAGCGTGGCGGAAGCCACAATCACCAAACTTGTCGTGGATGCCGGCGCCGATGTGGAGGCCGACGACCCCATCGTTGAAATTGCAACCGACAAGGTGGACTCTGAAGTCCCTGCCCCTGAAGATGGCACATTGGTGGAATGGTGCGTGGCCGAGGGAGATGTGGTTCAAGTGGGGGCCGTGATCGCCCGTTACGATGTGGGAGGCGAAGGATCGGGTGACACAGCCGTACCTGCTTCTGCTCAAGCCCCTGCACAAGCCCCTGCTCCNGCNCCNNCNCCTNCGCCCGNCGCNCCCNGNNCGCCTTCTGCGGCCGTGGTGGAAGAGGTGATGGCNCCCCTTGAAGGAGGCCCTGCCAGAAAGGGACCTTCNGGCCGTTTCTACTCGCCGTTGGTGCGCAGCATTGCCGANAAAGAAGGCATCTCCATGGCCGAGCTTGAGTCCATGTCNGGCTCAGGTGCAGAAGGCCGNGTCACCAAAAAGGACATCCTGTCGTANGTCAAAGGCCGCGGTCAAGCTGCANCGGCTGCCANGCCTGCCCCCGTGCCGGCTCCAGCGCCAGTGGCCAAGGCCGCGCCTGCCGCGACCAGTTTGGACGGGGCCCACGACATCGTGGAAATGGACCGGATGCGCAAGATGATTGCGGACCACATGGTGCGCAGCGTCCAGACCAGCCCCCACGTCACTTCGTTTGTGGAGGCCGACGTGACCAACCTGGTGCAATGGCGCAACGCCAACAAAAAGGCCTTCCAGGAGAAGTTTGGGGAGAAGCTCACGTTCACCCCGCTCATCGCAGAAGCCATTGTCAAGGCGATCCGAGATTTCCCTGGCATCAATGCCAGTGTGGACGGAGACCGAATCTTGATTCACAAGAACATCCACCTCGGCATGGCCGCCGCATTGCCTTCGGGCAACTTGATTGTACCTGTGATCAAGCACGCAGACCAGTACAACCTGCAAGGACTCGCGCGTCAGGTGAACGACCTCGCGGCACGTGCCCGAGCCGGAAAGTTGACCCCGGACGACATCGCCGGCGGCACGTACACCATGAGCAACGTGGGCACCTTCGGCAACGTGATGGGCACGCCCATCATCAACCAACCACAGGTGGGCATTTTGGCCTTGGGTGCCATTCGCAAGCGTCCTGCCGTGCTGGAGACAGAGCAAGGCGACGTCATCGCCGTGCGCAGCATGATGTTCCTCAGCCACAGCTACGACCACCGCGTGGTGGACGGCATGCTTGGAGGCAGCTTTGTGCGCCGCGTGGCGGATTACTTGGAAGGGTTTGACCCCAACCGCCCGATTGAGGGCTGATTCCCCTAGCTTAGAGCGACATGATGGAATTGGTGAAGAAGCTGCATTTGAAGCGGCCATTGGTGTTTTTTGACCTTGAGACGACCGGGACCAAGGTGGGGGTGGATCGGATTGTGGAAATGGCCATGGTCAAACTCATGCCCGACGGCACGGTGATCAAAAAGCCTGAGGCCCCTGGCAAGGAGCACCGCATCTTGGTCAACCCGGAAATGCCCATCCCGCTGGAAAGCAGCTTGGTGCACGGCGTGTACGACGAGGATGTCGCCGGCGCTCCGACATTCGGTCGCATCGCCCCGGGGTTGCTCAAGTGGCTCCATGGCTGCGATTTGGGCGGCTTCAACAGCAACCGATTCGACGTGCCCATGTTGGCCGAGGAGTTCTTGCGTGTGGGCATCGACTTTGGACTGGAAGGACGGCACTTGGTCGACGTGCAGAACATTTTCCACAAAATGGAGCAGCGCACCCTGCGGGCGGCCTACGATTTTTACTGCGGCAAAGAATTGGAAGGGGCGCACGAAGCGTTGCCTGACACGCTTGCGACGGTGGACGTCTTCTTGGCCCAATTGGAACGGTACAAAGACCACACGGTGCTCAACAGCCGTGGCGAGACCGTGGGGCCTGTGCCCTCGGAAGTGGAAGCCTTGGCGGAATTCTGCAGAATGCGCAACAACGCCGACTTGATGGGGCGTCTGGTGTACGACGACGAAGGGGAGGTGGTGTTTCAGTTTGGCAAGCACACCGGCAAGCGCGTCAAGGATGTGCTCGCCAAGGACCCCGGATACTTNGGCTGGATGATGCAGGGAGATTTCCCTCGCTACACCAAGCGCGTTCTCCAAAAGGTGAAAGACGGCGAGCTGTGACGGCCCNCAAACGGGTGGCCGTCTGGGTCTCGAACGACTTGAATTTTGACCAACGCGTGGCCAAAACGTGCCAAACGTTGAGGGATGCGGGTTGGGACCCNCACCTCGTCGGNCGCAACATGCCCAACTCCAAGCCTTATGCAGGCCCCTTTTCCGCCGAAAGGCTGACGCTTCGCGCCNACGNTGGGGTTCNGTTTTATGCAGAATTGCAAGTGGCTTTGTGGCGATGGGTCAAGTCTCATGGACGGGCATTCGACGCGATTTGGTGCAACGACTTGGATACGTTGGCGCCCGCGGTGGCGTGGGGCAAGTTGCCCGTCATGTACGACAGCCACGAGTACTTCACCGAGGCGGCCGGGTTGACGGGGCACCCTTTCAAAAAGGCCGTGTGGCGCCTGCTGGAACGTTGGGCTTTCCGAAAGTTGCCATGCATGATCACTGTCAACGACAGCATCGCAGAGGCTTACCGATCCGCTTATGGATTGGAGGTGAGGGTGGTGCGCAACATGCCTCGACGTCAGCCCAAACCCGCGGTGGAGGGGCGGCAAGCGTTTTTGGAGCACGGAGTCCCGGTGGATTTGCCCATTGCCTTGATGCAAGGCGCGTACATGGACCGGGACCGTGGGGCGGCGGAAGCTGTTGCTGCGCTTCCAGACATGAAGGGCATCCGGCTGGTGCTTGTGGGCGCGGGAGTTGAATGGGAGGAGGCCAAATCGGCCATGAACAACCCCCGTTTTGAGGGACGGCTGCACTGCATTCCCAAGCTTCCGTTCGAGCAGTTGAGGGTGCTCACGGCGAGTGCCGATGTGGGGCTGAGCCTGGACAAGNCAGGTCATGGCAATTACGAAATGAGTTTGCCCAACAAGCTGTTCGATTTCATGCATGCAGGCCTGCCGATGGTGGTGACCGCGCGGAAAGAGGTTGCGGCCATCGTGCGGGGCCACGGGTTGGGTGAGGTCGTGGAAGATGCGTCCCCTGAGGCCCTCAGTGACGCGGTGAAGACGGTCCTGGAGACAAACAAAGCGTCCTGGTCCAAGGCCTTGCAGTCGGCCAGCGACCAGTTTCATTGGGGCGTGGACGAGCCTCAGATCTTGGCGACCGTCGACACTTGTTTGAAGGCCCATTTGGCCACGAGCCAGAAGGGCTGAGCCCAAAGTCGCGGTCCCCTAAGGCGTGCCCTTTTCATGCGCCATTCTTCCCGGTACAAGGCGACGTTGAAGGTCCGGGACAATCCGGCCGGCGCCACGCGACAAAGGACCCGCTCAGGGTGACACGCCACATGGTGGCCCATGTTTCGCCATTCAAGCATCTGGGCGTAGTCGCCCAGGATGTTCAAGGAGGTGTCGAAGGGGTGACGTTCCAGCCAAGCTCTTGGGGCCAGGAGTCCTTGGTGGTGCATTGTGTTTTTCCAAGTCAGCTTGCCGCCCCAATTCGGCTCAAACCGGGCTGGCACGCCCGGCTCCAGGGGTGGCAGGGCAGTCACGGACCATGCATGCGCGGTGGCCGAGGCGTCGGAGGTCAAGACAGCCAAGGCGCGCGCCAAGCCATCCTGATCAGGGACATCGCCCGCGCCCACCACCCAAACGTGACTGCCGGTGGCAGCTGATAGCCCTCTGTTCATGGCGTCGTACACCCCGTGGTCAGGTCGGGAAGACACATGTCGCACCAGGTCGGCGTGCGCTGCCAAGACGTCCAAAGTGTGGTCGCTGGAAGCACCGTCGGAGACGACAATGTCCAGCCTGTCCTTCAGCTCAGCCGTAAGCGAGGCAAACGCCGTCAAGGTGACCGAGAGGGCTTCCGCGTCGTTCCAGCTGGGGATCAGGACCGTGAGGTCACGCATGTTCATCGTGGACGACGCCGTCCTGACATCTCCAAACACGTCCCGGACGTTGGTCCATCGACGCCCAATCGTGGGTGGCCATGACGAGGGATTTGCCTTGGCCAGGAAGTGCGTGAAGCAAGTTCAAAATGTCCTCCGTGGTGTCAGGGTCCAAGTTGCCTGTGGGCTCGTCGGCTAGCAGGAGGGGCGGGTCGTTCAGCAGGGCCCGCGCGATCGCGACTCGTTGTTGTTCACCGCCACTGAGTTCATGGGGCAGCTTGTATCCTTTGTGCTCCAAGCCGACCGCCGCCAGGACTTCGTCGATTCGGCGGCGCTTGGCTTGGCTGTCCGTCCACCCTGTGGCATTCAGTGCAAACAACAAGTTGTCGTCCACGCTTCGGTCTTCCAACAGCCCGAAATCTTGAAACACCATGCCAAGCTTCCGACGCAGGACGTGCACGTTGCGCGGCGTGACCTTCTTCAAGTCGACGTCGCACACCTGGCCATTGCCCGAGCTCAAGGACAAATCCCCATAGAGGGTCCGGAGCAGGCTGGACTTGCCACTTCCTGTTCGGCCCACGAGGTAGACCAATTCGCCTGGGCGCACCTCGAGGTGAATGTCCGACAACACGACGTGCTCGTGGTGCCGGACATCCACGCCGGAGAGTTGGATCAAAGGCGCACCCTGGTCCACGTTCAGTCTTGTTGGAAGAGGCTGTCGTCCAATTCCACGTTGAAACTCACCCGAACGGTGCGCTGGTGGATGGGTTGGCCGTCCACCACCGATTTGCGGCTGGACGCCACCTTCAAGGCCTTTTCACCGTGGGGGAGGTACAAATCCAACCGCTCCACCAAGAAGGCGCCGTCGCCCATGGGCTTCTTCGATTGCATCATCAACCCATCTTCGCTGTTGAACCAGTAGGTTTCTGCCAAGCCGTCACGGGTGAATTCTACCAGGGTGCAGGGGATGCCGTCCAAGGCTTCCACCCCCAGGATGCGGCTGCTGTACCCTTCTTTCTCCAGGCCCAACAACCGAACCGGCGAGAGGTCAGACAGCTGCAACGCGAGTTCGTCGGCGTCCATGGCGTTGGTTTCACCCATCGCGGATTGACTTCCCGCAGATTCGGTCACGAGTTGGACCATCACGGGTTGGTTGGACATGAGCATTTCCGTGCGCTTGGCACGGTTGCCCTTCTCCAGGCGAATGGACTCACGGAATTGCAGATTCAGACCCACCCCAAACTCGGCCGAGCCTTCGGCCACCATGGTTTTCACTTTGCCCCACGCTTTCTTTCCACCGATGGCTTCGAAGTGGCGCTTGAGCACGTCGTCCACGGTCAAGCCTTCAGGGGCATCTTCTCGAGGGATCTGGCGCCGACCGAACGCGTCGTACACGTCGATGCCTTGGTGGTTGTCGAACACCTCAAGTTTTTCCATGATCTCAGGCGCCCCCACCACACAGATGTTGACGTTGTTGAATCGAATCATCTCCTGGGCCACGCGCTGCACATCTTCTGCAGTCACCGCCTCGAGTCTGGAGAGGTAGGTTTGGTAGTAATCTTCCGGCAAGTGGTAGCGAGACGTGTTGAGGGCAAACCGCGCCACCGTGCCCGGGCTTTCCAAGGATCGTGCAAATCCGCCAGCCAAGGACGCCTTGGCCGTGAACATCTCGGTCGAGTCCGGTTGCGTGTTGCGGATGCGTGCGATCTCGTACAAGAATTCCACCACCGCGCTGTCTGTCACCTCGGTGCGCACGTCGGCGTAGGCGGAGAATTGGCCCATCACAGGGTCGGTTCGCAGGCTTGAACGGGCGCCGTAGGTGAAGGCCTTGTCTTCACGCAGGTTTTGCATGAGACGTCCGCTGAACACCCCTCCACCGAGGATGGAGTTGGCCACTTGAGCCGCAGTCGCGTCGGGGTGACCTGGAGGGAAGGGAATGGCGTGGGTCACGTTGATGGTGCTCTGGACCGCACCTTCCACAGGGGCGAAGTGGACCTCCATGCCTTTGGGCATGGCAGGCGGCAACACGCGTTCGAAGGGGATGTTGCTCCGTCGCCATGTGCCGAAGTGCTTGTTGGCCTTGGCCTGCGCCTCTTCCGGGGTGATGTCCCCGATGGCGATGAGGTAGGCGACGTTGGGGCGGAAGTACTTCCTGTGGTAGGCCTGAAGGTCCTCTTTGGCAATGGCTTCAAGGCTTTCCTCGGTCATGACTTCGCCGTAGGGGTGAAGCTCGCCGTAGTTGACAGCCGCCACCAAGTTGGCGGAGATTTCGCCAGGAGAGGTTCCAATGTTGGCCAGGTTGGAGCCCATTTGGGTCTTCACCTTGTCCAGTTCTTCTTGCGGGAAGGTGGGGTTCAAAACGGCGTCTGCCACAATCTCGAGCAAGGTGTCGGTGTGCTTGGACAAGGAGCGCGCAGAAAACCCTGTGGCGGAGGTGTTGAACGACGCCCCGAGGAATTCAATTTCCTCGGCGATCTCGGCTTTGGTGCGGGACTCCGTGCCGCTGGACATCATGGCACTGGCCACATCCATCATGCCGGCCTTGTCGCCCTCCTGGAACGGTTGGAATTCCAGGGTCATGCTCCAATACACGGACGGCGTTTTGTGGTTTTCCACCACAATCAAAGTCATGCCGTTGGAGAGCTTGACTTCGGTGCTCGTGCCGATGTTCAATTCAGGCGCTGGGCCTGGCTCAGGGGCTTTGCTTCGGTCGATTTGGGCAGAAGCGGTGAAGCCTACGGCCCACAACATCAAGACCTGGGCGAGGCCTGCGAAAGAAATTCGAGTAGGAATGCAGTTCATGGCTCAGTTGTCTTGGTAGAGAAAGTAAAGGGTCACGCGCTGTTCAGGCACGTAGTATTTCTGCGCCACCCGTTGGATGTCCTCAGGGGTGACGGCGAGGTAGCGTTCCACTTCGGTGTTGATGAGGTTGGCGTCCCCGAAGTAGGTGTGGTAGTTGGCCAAGCTCTCGGCGATGCCTGCCATGCTTTGGTTGCCTGTGGCGGCGTCGAACTCAATTTGGTTCTTCAGCTTTTGAAGTTCGCGGTCGCCGATGGGCTCCGCCTTCATGCGTTCCACTTCTTCGTTCATGGCACCTTCCACCTGGCTGGGGTCCACACCCATGTTGCACATTGCAAACGCGAGGGTCAATCCGGGATCCTCCAAGCCAAAGCTGAACGCGCCACAGTACAACGCCAATTGGTCCTGTTCCACCACGCGCTTGTTGAGGCGCGAGCTCTCCCCGCCGCTCAACACTTGGTTGAGGAGGTCCACGGCGTAGTAGTCTGGGGTGCCTTGGGCAGGGATGGGGTAGGCCTGCAACACCATGGGCAGCCGGTCCTTGCCCCACACCGTGTCGCGGACCTCGGCCGTGCGAAGGGGTTCCACAATGTCCGGACGAGGGATGTCGCGTCCCCCACGTGGGATGTCGGCGAAGTAGGCCTCGACCAATTCCTTGGCCTCCTC
>PBWG01000109.1 GCA_002729115.1 Crocinitomicaceae bacterium
ACTTGTCGATCTGAGTTTGGTAAACTAATTTCGATCGTGATGATGTATCTTGGGGTGATCTTCATGAGTATGCCGATCTGAATCGTGGGCTGATGCTTTTCGCAGACGTGGTTCGATAGAGATAAGATTATTTTGGTGCAGAAAGTTCGCAATAGAATGCAGCAGCAAGGGTACACGAGGGTTTGGACCGCGGAAGGCGCCATGCGCATGGACCTCCTCGAAGGGCACGAGGTTCTGGGCCTGGTCGTCGACCGCTTTTCCCCACAATCCGCCGCAAAGGACGAAGGCCGCGTGGCGGACAGCGTCGAGACGGCGCTCTTCGAAGGAGGCGGGCGGTGCCAAGTGTGGACGACCTCAGCGGACGGCAAGGCCGAGTCCGTGGAATTCAACGACCGCTTCGAACTGGACGGCATGGTCTTCCCTGAGCCCACCCCGGACATGTTCAACTTCAACAGCCCTGTCGGGGCGTGCGGAACATGCGAAGGTTACGGACACGTGCTCGGCATCGACCCCGACAAGGTGGTGCCTGACCCGACCCGAAGCTTGTACGATGGCGCGGTGGCCCCGTGGCGCGGCGAGCGCACAGGACGCTGGCGCGAGCGCCTGGTCATGGCCGCCGGTGCCGCGGACCTTCCTGTGCACACGCCTTGGCAGATGTTGACCAAAGCCCAGCGGGAGTTGGTTTGGAACGGATGCGCCCATTTCAAGGGCATCCGCGCCTTCTTCGACATGCTGGAAGCGAAAAGCTACAAGATTCAGAACCGCGTGATGATCAGCCGGTACCGCGGCCGAACCAGATGTACAACGTGCCATGGCACGCGCATCGGACCGGACGCGCGACATGTGTTCGTCGGTGACGTCACCATCCACGACGTCTTGCGCATGACGGTGGAAGAGGCCTTGGCGTGGCAAGACGGCCTGACGTTGACCGAGGCAGAGCACGCCATCGCGGAGCGGCTTCTGTGGGAGGTGAAGCACAGGCTGACCTGCCTGATGGATTTGGGCCTGGGGTACTTGTCCCTCATGCGCAGCAGCCCCACCCTGAGCGGCGGCGAATCCCAACGCATTGCCTTGAGCACGTGCGTGGGCAGCGCGCTTGTGGGCAGCACCTACGTGCTTGACGAGCCCAGCATCGGGCTTCACCCGGAAGACACCCAAAGGCTCATCTCGGTCCTGGAACGGCTCCGCAACCAAGGCAACACCGTCGTTGTCGTCGAACACGACGACGACATCGTGACGGCCGCCGACTTCGTGGTGGACATGGGGCCTCAAGCGGGCTCCTTCGGCGGCGAAGTGGTCTTCAGCGGCCCGCAAGACGGCCTGTCCCAATGCGACGACACGCACCCCTCTTTGACCGCGGCGTACCGGAACGGGCACATGGCCATTCCAATTCCAGAGCAACGCCGAACGTCTCAAGACAAGCTGTCCATGCGCAACGTGTACACCCACAACTTGCGGGGCTTCGACGTGGACGTGCCCCTGCGGAGCTTGGTGGCCGTGTCGGGCGTGAGCGGCTCAGGCAAAAGCACCTTGATCACCCAACTCCTCGTCCCCGCCGTGCAGGCCCAGCTCGACGGATTCGGCGGCCAAACCAAAGGCTTCGAAGCCCTCGAGGGTGACCTGGGCACGCTCGAGCATTTGGAGTTTGTCGACCAAAACCCCATTGGCAAGAGCTCCCGCTCCAACCCCGTCACCTACGTCAAGGCCTTCGACGAGATCCGAACGCTCCTCGCCGAGAGCGCCCATGCCAAGGCGCGCGGACTCAAGCCTTCCCACTTCAGCTTCAACATCTCCGGCGGCCGCTGTGAGACGTGCGAAGGCGAGGGCCACGTCACGGTGGGCATGCAGTTCATGGCGGACCTGAAGCTGCCCTGCGAAGATTGCGGCGGCAAGCGCTTCCAGGACCACGTGCTGGAGGTCACCTACAAGGGCAAAAACGTCCACGAGATCTTGTCCATGACGGTCGACGACGCGCTGTTGTTCTTCGCCCCGGAAGACCAAAAGAAACCCCTGGCCGCCATCCGGCGCCTCCTCGCCAAACTGCAACCCTTGCACGACGTCGGCCTGGGCTACATCACCTTGGGCCAAGGCTCCAACACCCTGAGCGGCGGCGAGGCCCAGCGCATCAAGCTGGCCGCCTTCCTGGCCCGGGGCGACCGGCAAGGGCACACATTGTTCGTGTTNGACGAGCCCACCACGGGCCTGCANGTNCANGACGTGGCCAANCTCCTGGACTCGTTCCACGCCTTGCTCAGCCAAGGCCATTCCATCGTNGTCATCGAGCACCACTTGGACATCCTCAAGTGCGCCGACTGGGTGATNGACCTCGGNCCCGGCGGCGGCGANCACGGCGGCNAACTCGTGNACGCCGGCACNCCCGAGTCNCTGGCCCAATGTCCCGANTCTGTCACCGGCAAGCACCTCGCCCCCAAACTCTCTCCGGCNTCATGACGTTNCGCACCTTCTTCCTCGCCTCCTGGGCCCTTCTCGCGGCAAGCTGCCAAGCGCAAGAACCGCAGGACAGCAGCCGCGCCTCGAGTTGGTGTGGCGAATTGAGCCCCGACGCGTACCGCGTGCTCCGAGAGCAGGGAACCGAGCCACGGTTTTCGGGCGAATTCTGGCTGCACGACGAGGACGGCGTCTACGTCTGCATGAGCTGNGGCGCCCGGCTGTTCGACTCCGGAACCAAATTCAANAGCAACAGCGGCTGGCCCAGCTTTTTCCAACCCGCGGGCGACACGGCGGTCGATGCCCGCATGGACCTCAGCCACGGCATGCGCCGCATGGAAGTGGTCTGCGCNGCNTGCGACGGNCACTTGGGCCACGTGTTTGAGGACGGNCCCCCTCCCACNGGCCTGCGCTACTGCATCAACAGNGTGGCGCTGGATTTCGTGCCGCGGGACAGCGTGGACATCCTGCTGAAGAAGGCCCCCAAGTGACCTTCNCCATCGNGCAACAAAAAAAGGCGTCCGTGGTGGACGCCTTTTTTGTNNGTGCANCNGTCAATCAGCGCTTGGGCTTCTNGCAGACGAAGGTGAGGCCTTCGCTNTGGATGACCTCTTGGCCTCCGANCACGTTGCCGTCGGCGTCGGTCACAGGACGTGTCCGTCCGTGCACATTCAACACGCCTTCCACTTCACCTGCTGTGGTCAATTGCATGAGCAAGATTCGCTTTGAAGGAGGTGCCGCAGCCTGACGCTTGTCTGGGGTCACGAACCACGCGCCATCGTTTGTGGCCAGCTCACCGCCAGCGTTGAACGACTCGAAGTCCATGATGAAGCCAGACACTGCGTTCATGTAGTTGTCCTCCGCACCGATGGTCACCCACGAGTCGTACAACAAGGTGGGGTCTGTGGTGGTGTCGTAGCGCTGGATGTCCGCAGACAANGCACCTCCCTTCAANTGCTGGAAGAACGGCGCNGTCGAGGTGATCTTCATCGGGGCAGACTTCTCGCCGTAAATGGCGTCAAGGATGTCGCCTTCGTTCTCCATCACCGCGTANACGCGGTAGGTGTCACCTGGGACGACCCCACCGTTGTCGATGTAGTCCACCTCCAAGTGGGAAAACTGGGCCACCGCAGTGGACGCCATGCAGAACGCCGCNAGGGCCAGGCCTGTGTTTCTCAAATTCTTCATGTTCTCTAAGATAATTCAGAGTTGGTTATTTCAAGATGCGGTCGTTGGCGCGGGCTTTGCGTCCGCTGCCAGGGCGGCTCCGGAANGCAGAGCGCACGGGCAAGAAGTACCCAAACGACAATTCATGTGAATGCGCGCTGAGGTAGTTGTCGCCCAAGGTGATGTCGTAATTGTACGCCAAGGTGAAGGCGCCGTAGTTGATGCCGGTGCCAATCACGAAGGCATCCTGCGGCCTGAGGCCCATGCCCGCCCAATAGGTGCCGTTGTAGATGGCACGGAGGTGGAAATCCAACTGACCTGGTGTCGCTTCAGTCATGCGCATCAAAGCGCTGGGCTGCAACGAGAACAGCTGCGTCACTTTGTACAGGTAGGATGCCATGAAGTTGTAGTGCCGGAACATGCGGTTGGCGTCGTCGTCGACCCCACTCAGGTTCAGCTTGTCTTCCAACAGGTTGTAGACCGACATCCCGAAGTAGTAGTTCTTGCCGTACACCATCATCCCGGCGTTGAAGTCCACACCGAAGGTGCTTTCGATGGTTTGGGGCAAGCTCTGGTCCCCGGTTTGCCACACGTTCAAGCCAGTGCCGTCGAACACAAACTGGTTGCCACGCATGCTCAACCCAAACGACACGGCGTCTTGGTTGCTGAGAAGCACGCTGTACGCCCCCGTCAATTCAATGCCGGTTTGCTTGATGGCGCCCCCCATGTCGTCGTTGTAGAGCACGAAGCCCACGCCGCCACCGCCAGGNACGGCTTGGTGGCCGCTCAACAACTTGGTGGTCGGCGCGCCGTCGAAGCCTGCCCA
This sequence comes from Crocinitomicaceae bacterium, assembly GCA_002729115.1. Taxonomy (GTDB): domain Bacteria; phylum Bacteroidota; class Bacteroidia; order Flavobacteriales_D; family Sanyastnellaceae; genus UBA11663. The sequence goes on from PBWG01000109.1 coordinate 4,442, forward strand.
CTGTTGGCGGTAGCTGGACGACAACACGGTGCCAGGCTCGGTGCCGGCCACGGCCGGGTTGGCCAGGTAGGTGTTGGNGATGAACTGCGAGCGACGCCATTGCTGCTGTCCCCACACCACAGATCCTGCAGAGAGCGCCACCAACGCCAGGCTGGTCAAGTACTTTTTCATCTTGCTCAGTATTTGATGGTCACCGTGCCACGGATGGGCAGCGATCCAGGGTTCAACTCAATGGTGTAGTAGTAATCGGCCACGGGCANACGCTGGCCGCTGAAACGGCCNTCCCAACGCTCCAATCCGCCTTGCGTCTCAAACACACGCTGTCCCCAGCGGTTGACCACCACCACCCGCGACTGCGGGAAGTCCTCCAATCCGCCCACGACCCAATCGTCGTTCTTGCCGTCGTTGTTGGGGGTCAGGGCGTCGGCGATGAACAGGCAACCCTCAATGGCCTCCACNGNTTGAGACGTCGAGCGCCGGCAGCCCAGCGCGTCGGTCACCACNACCGTNTANGTGTCTTCCGTCAAACCCACNGCGGTCGACGCCGTTTGGCTGAACGGGTCGCTCCACTCGAAGGTGAACGGCGCTTCTCCCCCATTCACACTGACCGTGGCTGTGCCGTCGGCCGCGCCCCAGCAAGTCACTGGCGAGGTCAATGTGGACAGCTCCATGTCGGTGACGTAGTTGATGCCGATGTCGAAGGTCTCGGAGTAGGTGCATCCCACTTGGTCCGTCACGTGGGCCGTGTAGGTCATCTCGCTCAGGTTGTCCAAGTTGGCCACNTGGCCAGCGGTGTCAAGCACAAACCAATCCCACTCGCCCAACGTGACCGTGCCGCCTTTCGGGAAAATGTCGACCGAACCGTCGCTCATCCCCGTGCAGGTCGCGTTGAAAGGAAAAATCAAGAATCCCAAGGGGTCCGGTGCCTCGATCGTGAACAGCTCGGCGGTCTCGCACGCCGACGTGTCCGTGACCGTAACGATGTATTCGCCAGCACACAGGCCGAGGCTGTCGGTGAAGAAGGTGCCTGAAGTTTGGTTGAAGTAGCCNACCGTCAATTCTCCACTGCCTCCAATGGCCGTCACGTCCACAGAACCGTCGCAGTCCAACCCGCACGACGGGTTGGTCACGTCACCCACAATCAACTCGAGCGGCGCAGGCTCCTCCACGGTGATGAAGGCGGTGTCCGACGTGCAGTTCAACGCGTCGTACACCCACACCTGGTAGAGCGTGGGGCCGAGGTCGCCAATCGACGCCGTCAACGGCAGGCTGTCCGCCTCGGCCGAGAGCAACACAGGCGCGGACTGGTTGTTCGTCAAGTAGAGTTCGCCGCCAGAACCGCCAGAAGCCTCCGCCACAATGGTTCCATCAGAAGCGCCGGCGCACACGACGTTGGTCCAATCCACGGTCCATTCGATGGGTTCAGGGCAGTTGACATACACGGTGTCCACGCGGAAACATCCATTGTCGTCGGTGGTCGTCACCTCGTACGTGCCGTCTCCATTCAAGCACACCAGGCCCGACAATTCAAACCCGTCGTCGGAGAAGGTGCCGCCACCCATGGGGTTGCCCACAGGGCTCAACACNGTCACGGTCAAATCGCCCGTGCCCCCCACCAGCAAAGAGTCGGNGATGANGATGGAGGCGTCTGCNTCGCCAAAGCAAGAGTTCTGGTTGCCGATGCTCGGCATGGCCTCAATGGGCTCTGGCGCCACCACCGTGAACCTGGTGGTGTCCATGCACCCGTANTCGTCAAGCACCAACACCGCGTAATCCCCAGGCTCGACGTCCGAGAAGCTGTTGACGTCGGTTTCAGCCACCACATCGATGTCGGTGAAATCCAGAATGGTTTCCTCCGGGTCGGAGAACGCGAATCCGTCAGGNAAGGCGTACAAGTCGTACGAGGTGCTGGGCACGTCCGCGCTGCCGAGGAATTCCAACCCAACCTCGGCGTTGTCCCCAGCACAGGTCGTCAGCNCACCAGACACGTTGGCNTCTTCCGAGGCGTAGTCCAAACATGGGTGTGACACCTCGATGGCGCCATTCAACGATTGCTCTTCGATGAACCACTGCTGCTCTTGATCCTGGATCCCTTCCACAAACACTTGGCAGTTCGCGGAGAAGCTCCAGTCGCCGCANGTCGTCACGCGNGCCACTTCCACACGCAAGTCGTCTCCTGCAATGGCGTTGGGCGGTCCNACCACNGTCCCNGTGCCGACGTCCAACACAGGAAGGACGTACAACAAGCCGTTTTCCACTTGATGGGAACACACGTTGGCGCCCGCTTGGNTGCCCTCGGTGTCCCCCACCTTGCTGGGCACCACCCCGGGGGTCCCGTCGAANCTCGCGTCGCCGCTNAGCATGCCGATGGTCCAAAANGTGTCGTANTGGTTCAACGGCAGGAAATCCCAGAANAACGTNGTGTTCGTGGCATTCATGGCGAAGTCGGCGTCCACCGGGTTGTGACAACCGCATGGCGCNTCGATCCCCATGGGAGACGACCCCGCACCCGTGTCCGCAAACACGGCAGACAACACGTCGGTGGGGTTGGTGAATTCCGCATACACAATGAACGAGGCGTACCCGTCCAAGACACCCTCTGGGTCGAAGGTGTCGTCAGGCGTTGGGGTGTCGGCGCCGTAGAAGACGGTGTCGACTTCCACCACAAAACCAGTCATTTGGGCTGTCGCAGAGGCCGACCAAACCATGCCCACCATCAAGAGGACAAGGCCAGCCAAAGGAAATTGTAGATGTCGCTTCATGCAGGATGCGTCGTTTTCGCGATTTGGCATGCAAATTAGCGGTTTTCAGCGCTTGTTCAACCAGCCCAAACCCATGGAGTTAACCTCCCCACGTGCAGAACCCACTTTTGATTCGTTGTTCGAGCAACAGGGTGTCATGGCGGTGGTCAAACCCAACCGGCTTTTGGTGCACCGCACGGACATCGATTTCCACGAACCGCACAATTTGCGGGACTTGGTGAATGCGGAGCGCCCCCGGGACCAGTGGCTGCAGCCCGTTCATCGTCTGGACAAGCCCACGAGCGGCATTGTGCTCTTCGCCGCCCCTGGCGACGCCCTGAACGACTTGAAGTTGGAATTCGTGCATCGCCGGACCACCAAAGTGTACTGGGCCATTGTTCGAGGGTGGACGGAAGATGAAGGCGTGGTCGAGAAGCCGCTGCCCACGGCGCACAACCCCAAGCCCAAGGAGGCGGTCACCCGATACACCACCTTGGCCAGGACGGAGTTGAACGTGCCTGTGGGGCCCTACGAGACGTCTC
>PBWG01000110.1 GCA_002729115.1 Crocinitomicaceae bacterium
GTACAAGTGGCAATCACCAAACGTATGAACGAACTCACCCACATCCAGATCACACTGCTGCGCAATCATATGGGTCAACAAGGCATAGGACGCGATATTGAAGGGCACGCCCAGGAACAAGTCGGCGCTGCGCTGGTAGAGCTGGCAGTTCAGTTTGCCCTCCGCCACGTGAAATTGGAACAAACAGTGGCACGGCGGCAAGGCCATCTCGTCGATGAAGCTGGGGTTCCAAGCGCTGATCACGTGACGCCGGCTGTACGGGTTGTTCTTGAGCTGGTCCAACAGCTTGACAATTTGGTCCGTATGCGACCCGTCGGGATTGGGCCACGAACGCCATTGGTAGCCATACACCGGACCCAAGTTGCCTTGCTCGTCGGCCCATTCGTCCCAAATCCGGACCCCATTCTCCTTCAAATAGGCGATGTTGGTGTCCCCTTTCAAAAACCACAGGAGCTCGTGGATGATGGAACGCAGGTGCAGTTTTTTGGTCGTCAACACCGGGAAACCTTCGCTCAAATCGAACCGCATCTGGTGCCCAAAACACCCCAAGGTGCCCGTCCCAGTGCGGTCTTCACGCTTCACCCCATTCTCGAGGAGATGGTTCAGCAAATCCAAATACGCTTGCATCCCTCGAAAATACTCGCGGTGCAGCTGTGTCCCTGCCTCTCGTGAACACGCGGTTGAAAAGACGCTTACTGCCAGACGGGCATGCGCCCTTCCACAGGCACCTCTCGCGTGCAAGGCGTGACCCCGTCGCGTCGTACAGGCAACGTCAGCCGGTACACCACATTGATCACAATCAGGTGAAGCACGGCGGCCGCATGCAATGGCAGGACGTACCACGGCCAAGGCAATTCATTGAACACAAATGGGTTGTCCACCTTGGGCGCCTCGGTCATGTACATGTAATTCGCCACCACTTCGGAGGGAAACGCTGTGTTGATCGACCAATTGATGCCGGCCATCAGCGTGCTGGACAAGGCCACCAGGCCGTACACCTTCACCCATCCCCACTTGAAGGGCCTCAATCCATAGGTCCGGTTCATCACAATNGGGACAAACAACAACGCNCCGTGGTTGATGTAGTAATGCACCAACACGGGCATCGCGTCGCCCACCGTCAATTGCGGGGTCAAAATGGCNTGNAGNCCGCCCACNGTGCCCATGTACATCGTGAAGAGGTTCACCCACCGGTTCTTCCAGAAACAATTCAGGGCAACCAACCAAATGTTGATGCCGCACATGTGAAGCGGCAGGCTCCGATGAATGGAATACGTNAACGACGGGCTGAAAATCATGTAGAGTTGGTACCCCACTTGCATGGCCAANATGGCCCACCCCATNTGGCGCAAGGCGCGNTCCTTGGCGTCGCCTTCNAGCCTTCCAAAATGCCTCACCAAGGCCAATCCGGAGACCACCGTGGCCACCAACGCNACCCAAAACCGGGGCTCGTCCATGTGAATGACNACGTCGTACTTGTTCATGTGTGAGGGCGTAAAGTNAGCGCCNAATGTACAACTCTGTCAGAATCAGGCCCCCGGCAGCCCNTCGTGGATCAACGTCTGGGTCGGGAAGGCGAAGTCCAAGCCGGCCTCGTTGAACTTGTTCAGGATGGCCAAATTCACTTCGCCCGGCACATGCGCCCAATGCCCGCCCTTCCGGATGTGGTAAATGGCGGTCAGATTCAAGCTGAAGTCTCCGAACCCGCTGAACCAGATCGTGTGGTCCTCCTCCGTGTTGGGGTTGCGGACGACGATGTCCGTCAAAAGGGCCAAGGCTTCTTCAATCCGTTCAGGCGTGGTGTCGTAGGTCAAGCCCAACACCACAGTGACTTTGCGGGATGGCTCGGCCGTGACGTTTTCCACCACTTGGTCGGTNAACTGGTGGTTGGGNANGGTGACCAACCGGTTCTCCAGGGTTTGGATGCGGGTGGATCGGATGCCGATTTCCTTCACAAAGCCGTCGATTCCGTTGACCTTGACCCGGTCGCCCAGGGTGAANGGCTTGTCGACGAAAATGGTGATCCCCCCGAAAATGTTGGCCACAAAGTCTTTGGCCGCCATGGCCAACGCCAAGCCGCCAATGCCGACACCTGCCAACAGGGCACCGACGTCGTAACCGGCGTTGGTCAACCCAGAGATGATGCCGAGCGTCCACACCAACGAACGCAGCGTTTTCTGCAGAATCGGGCCGAATTGAGACACCATCGAGCTGTCGGAACGCTCGTCCAAGTGAAGGATCACTGTGCTGACGACGGAATCCAACAGCCTGGCCACCATCCAAGTGACGTCCACGGCGATGAGCACTTCGAAGACGTGCTCCATGAAGCTGTCCACCCCCTCCCCAAAGTGAAGGTGGTCGTACCCGAGCCAAAAGCCAAGAATGACGATGCCCATGGCGATGGGCTCCTCGATTTGGTCGACCACCACGTCGTCCCATTTGGTGGAGGTCCGCGTTGCCCAGCGCTTCAACACGCGCTTGAACAAGGCGTACACCACGCGTGCCATCACCAGGCTTCCCAGGATGTAGCCCAAGGCTTGCAGCCACTCGGCCAACGGATTGCCCCACAAAGCCGTGTCGTTCAGAAACTCCATGCACCAAACTTCGGTCAAAATGGCCTTTGACCGCCTGTTTCGGCGGGTATCTTTGCGGCATGAGCCAAGACCACACATCCCCCCTTCCTCCAGTGGGCCCAGCCTTGCGGTTGGGCGTGTTGGGCGGCGGACAGCTCGGACGCATGATGATCCAAGAGGCGATGAACTGGGACGTCCGCGTGGAAGTGATGGACCCCAGCCCCGAGGCGTCGTGCAAGCACTTGACCACGCGCTTTGTGCAGGCCGATTTGAAAGACGCCGACGCCGTGGTGGCGTTCGGGCAGGGCCTGGACGCCATCACCGTGGAAATCGAACATGTCAGCGTGGAGGGCCTTCAACGCTTGGCCGACCAAGGCGTGGAGGTCGTGCCGCGGCCTTCGCACTTGGGCTTGATTCAAGACAAAGGCCTTCAGAAACAGGCGTTCGACTCTTGGGGAATCGCCAGCGCCCCTTACCAGCTCATTGAAAGCCTGGAGGAGGCAGGCGCCATGGGCTTCCCCATTGTCCAAAAACTCAGGAAGGGCGGCTACGACGGCAAGGGCGTTCAAATCCTCAAAACCCCTGAAGACGCCCAAGCCCGAGGGTTCGACGCGCCCTGCGTCTTGGAGCAAGCGGTGGACATCGACAAAGAACTCAGCGTCATTGTGGCCCGCAGCGCCAGGGGAGAGACGGCAGTGTACCCCGTGGTGGAGGCGGTCTTCAACCCTGAAGTCAACCTGGTGGACCACCTCATGGCCCCCGCAGCGATCACGGCCCAACAAGAATCCGACGCACGGGCTTTGGCCCTGAACGTGGTGACGTCCATGGATTTCGTCGGGCTCTTGGCCGTGGAGATGTTTTTGGACCGCGACGGCGGACTGTGGGTGAACGAGGTTGCACCCCGCACACACAACAGCGGACACCACACCATCGAAGGCAACGTGTGTTCCCAGTTCGAGCAGCACCTCCGGGCCGTGCTCGATTTGCCCTTGGGGGACACCGGCCCCTTGCACCCCGCGTCGGCCATGCTCAACCTCATCGGCGAACCCGACGCGCATGGCACCCCAGTCTACCAGGGATTGGAAGAGGTGCTGACGCTTCCCAACGTCCACGTGCACCTCTATGGGAAGTCCACGGTGAAGCCGCACCGCAAAATGGGCCACGTCACAGTAACTGGTCCGGACATCGACTCCGTTCAACGCGACGTGTTGAAACTTCGCACCTTGCTCAAAGTCTGCGGGTCCAATCCCGACTGACTTTTGGGTCACATGGAGCACCCAACCCCCCGTCGTGTGGCCGTGCTGGCCGGTGGTTACTCGGGCGAAGCCGCGGTCAGCCGCAAAAGTGCGTCCATGGTGTTGGCCCACATGGATCGGGCGTTGTTCGCGCCCGTGCTCATCCACATCGACGTCGAAGGCTGGTGGTGCGAGCGTCCGAGCGACGGAATGCGCGTTCCTGTGGACCAGCACACCTTTTCATTCGCCACCGCCAAAGGCGACACGTGGGCTCCGGAATCGGCGTTCGTCATCGTCCACGGCACGCCCGGGGAGGATGGCATCCTTCAACGCAGCTTGGAAGCCGCGCGCATCCCCCACACGACCGCATCCAGCGCCGTCATGGCGTTGACCTTTCACAAAGGCCAAACCACCCGCGCCCTTCGCGAAGCCGGGCTCCCTGTGGCCGCCTCGGCCGAGGTGGCTCCGGGTGAAACTTGGGACGACCAACGCCAACGGGATGTGTTGGCCCAACTGGGGCTCCCCGTGTTTGTCAAGCCCAACGAAGCGGGCTCCTCCTTGGGCATTTCCAAAGTGAACAATGCTGCGGCGTTGTGGCCTGCCGTCGATGCCGCACGCAAGGAAGATGGGGGGTCGGTCCTGGTGGAGGCCAACTTGAACGGCCGAGAATTCACTTGTGGGGTCATCCCCGACGGGGCGGGNGGCCTTCAGGTNCTTCCCGTCACGGAAATNNTGACCGAGAATGAATTTTTCGACTACGCCGCGAAGTACGAAGGCCAAAGCCAGGAAATCACGCCCGCCGCGTTGGAAGAACGAGACACCGCCCAACTGCAATCCACCGCACTTCGCGTTTACAACGCGCTCGACCTGCGAGGCATGGCCCGCGTGGACATGATGATGGTTCCAGGTGAAGCTGCTCACGTCATCGAGATCAACGGCGTCCCAGGGTTCAGCGAGGCGAGCATTGTGCCTCAACAAGCCGCCGCAATTGGCCTGGACAAGCGCGCGCTTGTGACCCGCTTGCTTATGGCCGCGACGCTCTGACCTTTCCGAGGATCTTGGCAAAAAAGAAGGGCCACCCCATCGGGTGACCCTCCCACGTTGAATGAAAACAATGAAATTGTTCTAGAGCTTTCGCTCCGGGGTGGTTAACGAGACGTGCTCGACAGAAGTTTCACTTTTGGCCAAAAAAAATCAGCGGCGCACCCGATCCGGGTTTTCTGAAATGAACGCTTTCCAACCGCTTCCCCCTTTTTGCATGGTCGGGGTGGACAATTGAAAATGGTGGCACAAGGCCACCGCCAGGCCGTCTGTGGCGTCCAAATCCTTGGGCATNTCTGAGGCGGGAATGTGGAGGGTGCGTTGGACCATGCCCGCGACTTGCTCCTTGGACGCCGCCCCACTTCCCGTCACGGCCTGCTTCACACGACGCGGCGCGTACTCAGCCACCGGCACTTCCCGCGCAAGGGCCGCCGCCAACGCCACACCCTGGGCGCGGCCCAACTTGAGCATGGATTGCACGTTTTGGCCAAAAAACGGCGCCTCCACCGCCATCTCGTCCGGCGCATGGGCTTCAATCAAACCCGACACCCGGTCGTAGATCCGCTTCAGTTTGAGCGCATGGTCTTTGATTTTCCCCAAGTGCAACGCGCCCATCTCAATGAGCTCCACCTTGGATTTGCCTTGCGTGCGGATCAATCCGTACCCCATNATGGTGGTCCCCGGGTCAATGCCCANGATCACGCGTTCCTGAGGCTGTGTTTTGGGGGTGGTCNTCGTCTTCATCGGTACATTCGGGGCCAGATGAAGCCCGTCACCCGGCCAAATTACATGAGGATGCCACGCTGGGCACAACCGTGGTCCGAGTCCTTCCAGAAGAAGGTCCAACCTTGGCTGCAACGGCACAAACGAGCCTTGTCCTGGGGCACCACCCTGCTCGCCCTGGCTGCCATGACGCACGTCTTGGCGTCGCACGGCGGATGGGCTTCGCTGTCTCATGTGCACGTCGTTCACCCAGGGTGGTTGGCGTGCACAGTGGCCTTGGTCCCGCTGAATTTCGCACTTGAAGTGGCCAAATGGCGTCGCCTCAAGCTTGTCCACCTCGCGCATGCGCCAAAACATCTGCACACCTGGCGCGCCTCGTGGCATGAAGTGTTGAAGGGGCAAGCGTGGTCCGTCCTGGGACCCTCGCGCGTGGTCGACGGGGTGGGCCGCGTGGCGCACATGGGCAGCCCTGAACACGCAAAAGAAGCGGCCAAGGCCTTTGGAGTCGGGGGCCTGAGCCAAGGCATGGTGACGTACGCCATGGGTGTGCCGGCCTTGTGGATGTTGGGGCAGCCAAGTTGGTCCTTGGCGTTGGGGATAACCGTCACCGCCGCCCTGGTCTGGACAGGGTCCAGACGGTCCTGGCGAGAAGCCTTGGCGTGGAGCGCCTCACGCTACGCGGTGTTCGCCAGCCAGTACCTCGCTTGCCTCGTGGCGATGGGGGCGCTCGCCCTCCAAGACGCATGGTCCGAGGGGTTTCCTCGAATTGCAGGCGTGTGGTGCGTGACGACCTCCGTGCCGTGGCCNACGGAATTGGGCTTGCGGGAGCTGGCGGCGACGTGGGCTTTTGACGACNACATCCCGGCCGTGGTGGCGGCGACGTTTGTGGTTTGGTTGTGCAACCGTGCGGTCCCAGCCACCCTGGGCCTGCTGATTCCTCGCGCCCATGGTGGTTGACACTGCGATGTGGGCCCTGTGTGCGGTCTCTGGCCTCACCCTCGCCGTGCACGCATGGACGCTGAAGCGTTGGGCAAGGGGCTGGAAGCAAGCTGCTAGGGCGACCGCCCGAGACGACGCCCCCTTCCAAGCCGACTTTGGCATTGTCATTCCCTGCAGGAATGAGGAAGGCCGTCTCCCCCACCTTCTCGACGACCTGGAGGTGGCTTTGCGCGACCAACCTGCGCTGTCTCAAATCCAAGTGGTGGTGGTGGACGATTGGAGCGAAGACGCAACCGCGTCCCTGGCGCAACGCCACGCGCTTCAACCGCAGGTGGTGTCCATGCAAGCCCTCTCGCCCACGCCCAACGCGGGGGGCAAGAAAGCGGCGTTGCTCGCCGGACTCGACGCCCTCCACACCACCTGGGCCGTGACCCTGGACGCCGACGTGCGTCTCCAACCCGGATGGGGCGAAGCATGGCTGCGCTCTCTGGCAAACCAACCCGAGCGATGTGCCGCGGTGGCGGGTCCCGTCCGGCTTTGGGATGGTCTAGATGCAGGGACGCTTCATCAAGTTTTGGCGTTGGATTACGCCGCACAAATGGGTTGGTCGGCCGCACAAATCGTGCACGGCCGGCCCGCCTCCGCCTCCGGGGCCAACCTGGCGGTGCGGCGCACCGCTTACCCCGACACGCGCCACCTCGGTCCATCCGGCGACGACGCCCTGGTCTTGCAAACCTTGTCCCACCATGGATGGAATGTCGGATGGATGGGCGACCGTCGTGGCATCGTCTCGACACCTGCGCCACTAACCTGGCGCGAGGCCGTCCAACAGCAACTGCGCTGGGCGGGCAAAGCNGGGCATTACCTCCCCCACGTGAAACGAACCGCCNTNTGGGTGGCCTGGACCGCGGTTTGCCCATGGATTTGGCTGGGCTACGGCGTCTGCAGCCAAGCCGAATGGGGCGCCTGGCTTGCCGCAGGATTCTGGCTGGGATTGACCGCACACAACGTGGCCTTTGTTGCCCCGATCGCCGGATGGTTCAACCTGCCTCGGCGGCCGTCGCTNTGGCTGGGGCTTGCCTGCCTCCANCCCATTCANGTGCCGCTCTTGGGGTTGGCCCGNCTCGGGTTGCTCANGNCGTTTGGNNTCAAGCCCAAACCAACTTGGAAAGGCCGAACTTGCANCCCGTGAGCCGTTTCATGTCGCATCGGTTGGGCGCCTTGGGCGCCTCGTGGATTCTCCTGTGGGTCGCCGTGGCCTTGGTTGGCAGCCCCATCCGGCCCGACGATTCAAAACACGCGAACGCCCAGCACTTGGAGCATGGCCTCCTNTCGCCAGGAACGGTNTGGGAGGACGCTGCCGGTGCGACGCACACGGCTTGGCTCGGCACAGACCAATTCGGTCGGGACATGCTCAGTCGAATCATGGCCGGAAGCGGCATTTCGCTGTCCGTGGGGGCCGGTGCGGTCCTCATCAGCCTCATCTTGGGGTTGCTACTCGGCGGCGTGGCTGGCTACTTTGGCGGTTGGGCCGACCGACTCATCTCGTGGTTCCTCCAAGTGATGTGGTCTGTCCCCACGCTGCTGATGGTGCTGGCCATCACGTTGGCGTTTGGCAAGGGATTCTGGCAAGTGTTTCTCGCCATCGGGTTGACGATGTGGGTGGAGGTGGCCCGGATTGTGCGGGGCCAATTCTTGACCTTGAGGGAGNAGACGTACGTGCGCGCNGCCGAGGCCCTNGGNCTGTCNTCCTGGCNCGTGATGTGGCGGCACATGCTNCCCAACGCCCTGGGCCCTTTGGTGGTGGTGTGCGCCGCCAATTTTGCCGCGGCCATCTTGATCGAAGCCGGATTGAGTTTCTTGGGCGTGGGGGCCCAAATCCCCATCCCATCTTGGGGCAACATCGTCAAGGAACACGCCCACCTGCTGACCACGCCCCATGCTTGGGCGGCCCTGGTGCCTGGCGGCCTCATCGCCAGCCTTGTGCTCGCGTTCACCTGGGTCGGCGATGGATTGAGGCACGCCACCCACTCAGATCCTGCAGTGTAACTTGGCCGCGATGAATCGAGTGAGGCACGTCATTCTCCAAGTCACGATGTGTGTCTTTGCGGTTTTTTCACAAACCATCTCTACGATTGGACAGTCAGCATTGCCTGATTCGCTTTTGTGGGGTCCTTCA
>PBWG01000111.1 GCA_002729115.1 Crocinitomicaceae bacterium
GTGGACCGCTTGTTGATTGGCCTTCTCGCCAACGGCCACGTGCTCCTTGAAGGGGTGCCTGGCCTGGCCAAGACCCTGGCCATCAAAAGCTTGAGCGACACGGTCGCCGGCGATTTCTCGCGGGTCCAATTCACCCCGGACTTGCTGCCTGCCGACGTCGTGGGCACCTTGGTGTACAACCAGCAGGACCAGCAGTTCTCCGTGAAGAAGGGTCCCGTGTTTGCCAACTTCGTGCTGGCCGACGAGATCAACCGCGCCCCGGCCAAGGTCCAGAGTGCCCTGTTGGAGGCCATGCAAGAACGGCAGGTGACCATCGGTGGAGAAACCCACCCGTTGCCCGAACCGTTTTTGGTGCTGGCCACGCAAAACCCCGTGGAGCAAGAGGGGACGTACCCCCTGCCGGAAGCGCAAGTGGACCGCTTCTTGCTGAAGGTGGTCATCGGGTACCCCACCAAAGAGGAAGAACGTCAAATCGTGCGCGCCAACCTTCAGGAATCGGGGCTGCCCAAGCCTCAGAAGGTGGTGAGCCAGCGAGACATCGTGGAGGCACGCAAGCTGGTGCGCTCCATTTACATGGACGAAAAGATTGAGCGCTACATCGTGGACCTCGTCTTCGCGACGAGGAACCCCGAGGACTGTGGGTTGGGCCATCTGAAAAACCTCATCGCCTTTGGCGCTTCCCCGCGGGCGAGCATCGGCCTGGGCATGGCCTCCAAGGCCCACGCGTTCTTGAAGCACCGTGGATTTGTGACGCCAGAAGACGTCCGGGCCGTGGCCATGGACGTGATGCGCCACCGCATTGGCGTGACGTTTGAAGCCGAGGCGGAAAACATCACGTCCGCCCAAATCCTGACCGAGTTGATGGACCACGTCGAGGTCCCCTGATTCTTTCCCAGCCATGGAGGCGTCTGAATTGCTGAAAAAGGTGCAGCAGGTGGAAATCGTCACCCGCGGCTTGAGCGACCGCATTTTCGCGGGCGAGTACAAAAGCGCGTTCAAGGGACGCGGCATGGCCTTCAGCGAAAACCGCGAGTACCAGGCTGGCGACGAAGTCCGAACCATCGATTGGAACGTGACCGCCCGAACCGGGGCACCGCACGTCAAGGTCTTCGAAGAGGAACGCGAACTCACGGTGTTCCTGCTCGTGGACCTCAGTGGCTCCATTCAAGGCGGCACCCAGCAACGCACAAAGCAAGAGTTGGTGACGGAGTTGTCCGCCATTTTGGCCTTCAGCGCCATGGGAAACAACGACAAGGTGGGCGCCGTGCTGTTCACCGATCGGGTCGAGAAATTCATCCCGCCGGGCAAAGGCCGAACCCACGCCCTTCGCATCGTGCGTGAAATCCTGGATTGCACCCCTCAGGGAAAGGGCAGCGACCTAGTCAAAGCGCTCGGGCATTTTTCCACCGCCATGCGCAAACGCACCATTGCGTTCCTCTTGTCGGATTTCAAAGATTTGGAGTCCGGCGACGATTTGGAAACCTCATTGAAACGAACTGGGCGTCGGCACGACCTGGTGGCCATTCAATTGGACGACCCGCTGAACCGCGACCTGCCAGCCATGGGCTGGATGAAGTTGGTCCACCCTGAAACTGGCCAGAGCTCCTGGATGAACACCTCTTCCCGACGGGCACAACGGGCGTGGTCTGCACAAAGTGAATCGCACCGAAACCAAGTTGCNACCGTCATGGCNCGNGCCNGCATCGACCACACCTGCATCTCGACCGACGAGACGTTGGTTCCACCTCTGATGAAATTGTTCCATGGCCGGGCTTGACTCCCACAGAAGTTGCGCCGCCGTCTGGGTGTGTGGCATGNTNGNCCTGCCCTTCCAGGGTTGGAGTCAAGTGTCTTTGCAGCCAGACACGACGGCNCTGCNGTGGGGAGAGCGCGTTCANCTGACCGCCAATTGGCTCCTGACCCTCGANGAACTGAACGCGGGTGTGGCCGACAGCGCCGCCTGGCCCGCCTGGACAGACACCACTGCGGGAGGCTTGGAAGTGCTCGCCGAAAGCAGCCTCGACACCTTGCCCTCTCCGGCAGGCGCCTCGGGCGACGTGGTGCTGCAAAAAGCCTGGCTGGTGACAAGCTGGGATTCTGGTTTTGTGGTTGTGCCGCCCGTGGCCTTCGGGCCGCACATGACCCAACCTTTCATGTTGGAGGTGGTCACCCCAGATTTGNAACAGGAGGCCCAGCCCAGNCCGGCGCAAGGCATTGTGGTGTTCGAATGGACCNTNTGGGAACAGCTTGTGCGCACTTGGCCTTGGTGGGCCGGAGCGCTGCTCGTCCTTGCNCTGGNGTTCGTCGCATGGAAGTGGGGATGGCGGCGGGACGNGGCCTCANATGGGGAAGCCGCCCGNGAGGNGGACGTCGTTCCTGCCCGTCCGCCCCATGANNTCGCGCTGGAAGCGTTGGNTCGGTTNATCGNCNANAAAGCCTGGCAGCGCGGCGAAGCCAAAGAAGTCCAGGCCGAAGCTTCGCTGGTCATTCGCCGCTACCTCGAAGGCCAGTTTGACATGCGGGCGGCGGAAAAAACCACAGATGAAGTGGTGGCCATGTTGGGTTCTTCTCGGGTGCCTTCAGCCTGGCACGAACGCCTTACACGGGCCCTCGGCCAGGCGGACATGGTCAAGTTTGCGAAAGGAGAACTCCCTGATTTGACGCACCTCAGCACCTTNGAAGCCTACCGCGACTTCGTCCTTGAAACCCAACCCAGCCATGACGATGCGTGACGCCCGTTGGCAGCCCCTGGTGGCNAGGACGATTCCGCACGNCGTCGCCCTGCTTGGCGTGGCCATGGCATGGGGNGTTGAACGCGAGGGCGTGACATGCGCAGAAGCGTGGGGGTGGTTCGGACTCGCCATCCTGGCCCTTCATTTGGTGCTGGTGTTCTGGCCAAGCGGACCCTACACCACCCAGGGCATGTGGTGGTCGCCCTCCGACTTGCACAAGGCCGAAGCTCCCATTTGGACCCTTCGCNACGGNCTGGTTGGGGTGTGGTTGGAAGTGCCTCGGGGTCTCCGCACNNTGGGACTNNCGGCCTTGAGCGTGGCGTTGTTNAGGCCACAAACGGCNTCCACCGTCGAGAACATGACCCGCGANGGCATCGACATGGTGCTTGCCATGGACCTCAGTGGGTCCATGCTGTCCAAGGACTTCAAGCCCAACCGTCTGGAGAGCGCCAAGGAAGTGGCCATGGAGTTNGTCGACAGCCGTCCATTTGACCGCATCGGTGTGGTGGCCTACGAGGGCGAGGCGTTCACCTCGGTGCCCATCACCACAGACTACATTGTCGTGAAGAACGGCCTGGACCAATTGAACACAGGTCAACTTCAGGGAGGCACCGCCATCGGCACCGGCCTGGCCACGGCCGTCAACCGGTTGAAGGGGTCAGAAGCGGAGAGCAAGGTCGTGGTGTTGCTGACCGACGGCGAGAACAACGCAGGTCAAATCGAGCCCCGAGATGCAGCCCAACTGGCGGAATTGAATGGCATTCGGNTGTACACCATTGGGGTGGGCACCATCGGCAAGGCCAAGAGCCCGGTGGCGATTTTGNCCAACGGAAACTACAAGTACGATTGGGTGGACGTGAGGATTGACGAAGCCACGCTGCAGGAGATTGCGACCGCAACTGGGGGACGCTACTTCCGCGCCACCAATGAAGACAAGCTGGAAGAGATCTACCAGGAAATCGACGCCTTGGAGCGCACCCAATTCAACGTGCTTCGTTACCAACGAAAAACAGAAGCCAGCGGCGCCTGGGTGCTGCTTGCCATGGTGGCGCTCGCCCTGGAGTTTGTCCTGAAATCCACACTCTTGAAATCGGCCAACGCATGACCCCTCAAGAACATCCCTCGTTGCGTCCCGTGCTCGGCTTGGTGCTGTTTCTGGAAGCCGTCTTGTGGCTGGGGTTGGCTGCGTCTTGGATTGCCGCCCAGGCTGCGGTGCCGAGCCTGACCCTCCACCGCCAAGAACAATGGCCGGTGTTGGTGGCAACCGCCCTGGCGACGCTGTTGGCCTTGTCGCACTTTCACTGGCGACACAAGACCATCTGTCGGTTTTCGGATGCCGCGCGTCTGGATTCGGTGCTGCCTCCTTACGGGGTGTTCCGTCAAGCCTGGAAATTCCTGCTTTGGCGCTGGGCCTTGGCGGCCTTGGTGGTGGGTTGGCTCGACCCCAAAATGGGCAGCCGCCTGGAAGAAGTGGAATCCGAGGGCATCGACATGATGGTGGCCTTGGACGTCAGCAACAGCATGATGGCAGAGGATGTCGGCATGCCCAGGCTCGACCTGGCTTCCCGCACCGTGGAGCGCCTGATGGCCCAAACTGCGGGCGACCGGATTGGGTTGGTTGTCTTCGCAGGAGAGTCGTACGTCCAATGTCCACTGACCACCGACGTGGCCGCCGTCAAGCTCTTCCTGGAATCTGTGAGTCCTGGCATGGTGGCCACCCAGGGCACCGCCGTCGGCTCGGCCGTCCGGACCTGCTGGACCGGATTCGACGAGCATTCCGAGGCGGCACGCACTGTGGTGGTCCTGACAGACGGCGAAAACCACGAAGACGACGTGGTTTCGGCTGCCGCAGAAGTGGCTCAGGAAGGGGGCAATGTCCATTTCTTGGGATTGGCCACGTTGGAAGGTGCGCCCATCCCGGCCTTCGACGTCAGAGGCAACCCTTCCGGATTTCGGACAGACCGCCAAGGCAACGCCGTGGTGTCGAAGCTGGACGAGGCGACTTTGATCGAAGCTGCCCAAGCAGGCCAAGGCACATACACCCGCGCGGGGACCGGATTTGTGGACCTCAATCCCTTGATTCAATTCAAAAACGACCTGACCACCGCCCGTGTCGCCGCGGTCAGCTTTGTGGATTTCGAACACCAACTCATGCCCTTCCTGATCATTGCCGCTTTCTTGTTGCTGCTTGAATCACTGGTGCCCAGCGCGGTCTTCCGCCGCAAACGCTGGGCGAAGGCTGGCATGCTGGTCCTCCTGGGGTCAGGCATGGGGATGACCGCCCAAGCCCAAACCGACGTCAAGGAACATCTGGTGGCCGGCTCAGAAGCTTTCGCAGAGGGCGATGCCGACGCTGCATTGTCCTCGTTTGGCGAGGCCACACAAGACGAAGACATGGGTGGCGTGGCGTTGTACAACCAAGGGTGCGCCCACATGCAAGCCGAGGACTGGGCCTCGGCAAGGGCGACGTTTGACAAGGCGACCGAGCAACTGCAGGGCACG
>PBWG01000112.1 GCA_002729115.1 Crocinitomicaceae bacterium
GCAGGCATTTACGACCCGCTCCTGAACAGCCTCTCGGCCCTCAGCGGCGAAGGGCTCGCCTGCGTCCGACGTGGTGAATTCAAGCTCGCGTGGAAGGCCATCAACGGCCCGTTCCTGCTGGCCCTTGGCGCAGGCATCCTGACTGCCGTGGTCACCTTGGCCGCGCCACTCCACTGGTTGCTGGAACACGAACCCGTCATGCTCCGTGCATTTTTCACAGGGCTGGTGGCCGCGTCCGTTCCCTTGGTCGGGCGTCATTTGTCCCCCTGGAACGCGCAAGCCTGGGTTTGGGCCGCCGTGGGATGCGCTGTGGCTGGGTTTGTCACGTCCCTCCCCCCACTGGTGCAATCCACTTCCGCGCTTTGGCTGATGAGCTCTGGCATGCTTGCCATCTGCGCCATGTTGCTGCCAGGGATTTCTGGGAGCTTCTTGTTGCTCATCCTTGGGGCCTATGCGCCGGTGCTGTCGGCCATCAAGAGCTTCGACGTGACCAAAATTGCAGCCTTTGGCCTCGGCGCCGTGCTGGGACTTCTCGCCTTCAGCAGGGGATTGAAGTGGCTGCTCGCCACCCACAAACGCCCCGCCCTCGCCACCCTTACCGGGTTTTTGGTCGGCTCCCTTCAGGCGTTGTGGCCTTGGAAAGAAGGCGTTCGTCCGTTGTACACCCACAGCGACGGACGTGTGGAATGGCTCTTGGTCAACGTCTCGCCAGCGCCTGGCGACGTGTGGGCGGCTGCCGCATGGATGTGCCTCGGGGGCGCCGTGGTGTGGGGGATTCACCGTTGGGGCGAGGCGAACAAGCAGGCTTCCTGACCATGGCTGGCGTCAAGCGACTTGGACTGATTGGCCACCCTGTGGGCCATTCCCAAAGTCCCCGGTTGTTCGCAGATCGCTTCGAACGGCTCGGGCGACACGACGTCACCTACGAGACGTTTGACCTGCCCGACATCTCCAACTTTCCTGCCTGGTCACAGGCCCACCCTGACGTGGTTGGGCTGAACGTCACCGTCCCCCACAAGTCTGCTGTGCTGCCTTACCTCCATGGTTTGGGAACCGAAGCCGAACAGATCGGCGCCGTCAACACGTTGGTGCGCACACCTGAAGGATGGGTGGGACACAACACCGACGCTTGGGGGTTCCGGCGCTCGATTCAGCCTTTTTTGAAAAACACCCACGAGCGGGCGTTGGTGCTGGGCACCGGAGGAAGCGCCGCCGCAATCATCTGGGCGTTGCGCGACGTGGGCATTGACGTGGTGGCGGTCTCCCGGTCGGGCCGAAGCTCGGAAGGCCGGCTGCACGCGGGCGCGCCCGTGGTCGGCTACGACGAACTCAACCCCGCACTGATTCAGCACCACTTGTTGGTGGTGCATTGCACCCCGGTGGGCATGTCCCCCAGCACCGAGGACATGGTGACCTTCCCCACTTCCCACTTGGGCGCGGGACACCTTGTGGTGGACTTGGTGTATTCCCCCCCGCAAACCCGCCTGCTTCGCGAAGCCCAGGCGCAGGGTGCGGTCGTGCTCAACGGCCAAGACATGCTTCGGTTGCAGGCCGACAAGGCCTGGGAAATTTGGGTTGAGGCGGGGGTTTGACCTTGACGCTTCACTGTACTTTTGAGCGAGACCCCAACCATGGCTTCAGACCCCAACACGCTGCCCCCCACGGAACAACCTGGTGCGTTCAACGACCTCCAAAACATGGACGTTCATGAACTCTTGGGCGCCATGCACCAAGTGGATCACGACGTTCAACCGGCCGTGGAAGCGGCCCTGCCTGCGCTGGCGGGACTCGTCGAAGCCTTGGTCCCACGCATGGCTCAGGGAGGACGGTTGTTTTACTTGGGGGCAGGGACCAGCGGCCGCCTCGGGGTGGTCGACGCCAGCGAATGTCCACCCACCTTCGGGGTGCCCCATGGCGTGGTGGTGGGCATCATGGCAGGAGGAGACACCGCCATCCGCCGGGCGGTGGAGGGGGCCGAAGACGACGAAGCGCAAGGTTGGCGAGACTTGGAATCGCACCATTTGACAGAACACGACACCGTGGTCGGGATCGCCGCCAGTGGACGAACCCCTTACGTGGTCGGTGCGCTGAACCAAGCACGGAAACATGGCTTGCTGACAGGGTGCGTCACATGCAACCCGGACAGCCTGGTTGTCGGGGCGTGCGACCATCCAATCGTGGCGGTCACGGGACCGGAATTCGTGACGGGGTCGACCCGCATGAAAGCGGGAACGGCCACCAAACTTCTCCTCAATAGGCTCACGACGGCCGCGATGATTCGACTCGGCCACGTGCAAGGCAACCGCATGGTGGACATGCAGCTTTCCAACGCCAAGTTGGTGGAACGTGGCTCCAGAATGGTCTCCGATGCCACGGGGTTGAACATGGCAGAAGCTGAAGCGCTTTTGTTGTCCCACGGCAGCGTGCGCGCCGCCGTGGCGGCCCACAAGGACTGACCCATGCACGCTCTTGAACCCTACTACGCCTGGCGCAACCACTACGTGGCGAGCCAAGACCCCCAAAGTCCGTTTTACGACCGGGTGTACAACGAGTTTGCCTACCACCTCAAGGTCTACAACCATTTCATCCACCCGCAGTGGGATGAGTTTGGAAGCCAAACGCTCTACACGAAAATCCTGTACGCGGATTACGACGAGGGATACGCCATCCTCGAATTCATCGGCGAGTGGAACGATTGCCTGTTCAACGACATCATGCTGCTCAAGCGAGAAGTCATTGACCCATTGATGGCCGGTGGGGTGACCAAGTTTGTGCTCATTGGCGAGAACGTCCTCAACTTCCACCACAGCGACGACGCGTACTACGAAGAGTGGTTCGACGAGGTGGTGGAGGACGACGGGTGGATTGCCCTGCTGAACTTCCGTGAACACGTGTTGGCGGACATGCAAGCCATCGAACTCGATTCCTACTTCGTCCTGGGCGGGGAATTGAACGAGCTCGGGTGGCGCACGTTCACCCCAGAGCAGCTGTGCAGACGCATCGACGATTGCGTGGAACAACGCTGGGGGCTGCTGGGCTGAATCCAGCGCCGGTAGGGACCGTCAACCCTTGGCCTGGCCCTTTTGCCATGCCTCCCACGCCTCTCGGTCTGAGGCGAAATGAAAATCGTTCGGCTTGAGTGTGTCGACGTCGCGCCAGCCCAGTTTTTGGTCCATCATGGGCACGCCTTTGCCAAACACGTCTTCCAACATGCCGTCGTCCTCAAAGCGCACAGGCCCATCCAAATGGGCCAGATGGTGGATGGCCAACACCTGATGGTTCTCGTCGAAGGAGCTGATGTGGGCCTTTCTGCTGACGTGCAACAACGCGTCCACCGTCACGGGTTGGCCCAACTCTTCCAGGGCCTCACGCCGGATGGCCGCAACTGGCCCTTCGCCCCACTCCACACCTCCACCAGGGAATTTCATGACCCCACCCATCGGCAGCCGTTCGTAGGACACCAAGACCCTCCCCTCCTGCACCACAACCATGTAGGCCCGGACGTTGAAGCGGCCTTGGGGGCGGGCCACTTTGGTGGCGCGCAGCATTTCTCGCTTGCCTGGGGGGCCGGGGATTCGGTCCACCTGGAATCCCGCCTCTTCCATGGTCCGACGGACGTCGCCTTTGGCGCAGTAGGTCACCAATTGACCGCCTGGCTTGAGCGCCCACCGCATTCGGTCCATCACAGGAACGGTCCACAACTCGGGTTGTGCCGCAGGGGCGAAGGCGTCGAAGTACACCACGTCGGCCCAGCCCTCCTCCAAGGCCGCGTCCATGACGCCGGCGTCGATTCTGGAGAAGTCCATGTGACCGTCGATGTGACGCCCCGCCAGGATGTTCTTGAGCACCTCTTCTGGCACCTCGGTGAGCGCAGCGTGGCCGAGCGGTTCCACGTCCGCCCAACTCAAAGGCTTGGGTTCGAGGCTTCGGACGACCACCTGACGATTGGCAGCCCGGGCCCGCACCCAGGCGTCCAAGACGTTGAGTCCAGTTCCGAGGCCCACCTCCAAAATGTGAATGGGTCCCTCAGGTTGCCGCGCACAAGCCTCGTCCAAGCCCATGGCCCCAAACACGTGTTGCGTCTCCGCCCACGCGCCATGAACGCTGTGGTAGAACACGTCCATCTCCGGATTGTGGAGGGTGTGGCTTCCGTCTTTGGTCTCACGCAACTTCACCGCGCAAAGGTCAAAATCCTTCCATCGCCCCCAACCCAAACAGCGCAAAATCAAGCCGGACCGGGTCCTGGGGATCGATTTCCCGCAAGGACGCCGTCAACTCGTCCACCGCCCTCCAGTCGTTGGCTTTTCGCGTCAAAAGGCCAAGCTTGCGCCCCACGTTGCTGGTGTGCACGTCCAACGGGATGTGCAAATCCTGCGGCTTGAACGAAGACCAAAGCCCCAAGTCCACCCCGCGCGTCGACGGCCGAACCATCCATCGCAAGAACATGTTGAGGCGCTTGGCAGCGGAACCTGCATAGGGGTTGGCCACGTGTTTTTTGGTGCGTGGCGCCACCCCGGTTTGGGCCATGAATGCGCGGTGGAATCCAGCCAGCATCGGCTTGATGCCGGCGGGGCCTTCACCTCCAGGCGCGTGCTCCTGAAAGGCCGCTTCCAGGCTTCCGTGCGTTCGCATCAACCCCCGCAAGGCCCGCATGAACCCACGTGCGTCCTCGGCTTGGAAGGTGCGGTGCACGAACCCATCGAACGCCTTGAGGTCCGCCTCCTCGTGCTCCAGGACAAATTGCCCAGGCGCATGGTCCATGCACTCCATCAACTTGTCCAAGCTTTTCAGGATAGACACCCGGTTGCCCCAAGCCAACGTCGCCGCCAAGAATGCAGACACTTCGACGTCTTCTCGACGCGAGAATCGGTGCGGCACGGAAAGGGGGTCGTGCGGAATGAAATCCGGCACCTCGTACTGCGAAGCTTTCTCCCACAAAAAGTCCTTGAGTTCCCCCTGGGTCATGCCGCAAAAATCGGGCTAAATTCGCGTCTGTGTGGGGTCGTCCTGACATACTCTGGGGTTTGCTGGCGCTCGCCATCCCTGTGGCCTTGCACTTGCTCCAGCTTCGGCGCTTCAAACGTGTGGCCTTCTCCAACGTGGCCTTCCTCCGTGACGTCCGAAAAGAGACCCGCTCTCGCCACAGGCTCAGGAATTTGTTGATTCTTCTGGCGCGGCTTCTGGCTTTCGGATGCTTGATTTTGGCCTTTGCGGACCCCATGTTGACGCCAGAATCGAAGGCGGGAGAAGCGGGCCGCAATGCCGTGTCCATTTATGTCGACACCAGCCCCTCCATGATGGCGTCGGGCGAATCGGCTCCGTTGCTGCAAGAAGCCAAAGGGAAAGCCAACGCGTTGGTGGAATCCTTCGCGGAGACCGACTTGTTCCACGTCTTCACGAGCGGATTTTCAGGACAAGACCAACGGTTTTTGACGCAGCCGGAGGCCCTTGAACGCATCGCCTCGATCCAACTTTCCTCCCACAGCCCAGGCCTGGAATCCGTGATGGAAAGGTCTCTGGACCAACTGGGGCGGGCTGAATCGGTTTCACGACGCGCGTTTTGGATCAGCGATGTGCAAGAGAGCAGCCACGAGGTGAACACCATGATGCCACCAGACACCACGGTGTCGTGGCACCTCCTTCCTGTCCAAGCGAACCCCTCGCCCAACTTGTGGGTGGATTCGGTGTGGTTCGAAACGCCGTTGGCCCTGCCCGACCGCGAGGCTGAATTGCACGTTCGAATTGGCCACGACGCCCGCGACGGGGTGGACGGCCTGCCCTTGCAACTGCGCGTGGACGGGGTGCCTGAAGCCTTGGGGTCCTTCAATGTGGTTCCCGGCATGCCCACAGACACCGTGCTTCGATTCACCCACGGCGCACCTGGCCCGCACCTGGTGGAGGTGCGCCTCGACGACGCCCCGGTGTCGTTTGACGACGTGCACCACGTCGGATACAACGTCTCCTCGGGCGTGAAAGCGTTGCATTGGTCGGGCGGCGCGTTGCAAGACAAAACGACGCAAGCCGTGCAACAAGCGTTCGAATCCTCGGACGGCCTTGTCGAGGTGGATTGGGTGCAATCCTTGCCGACTTCTCCGGCGTTGATGGGCTACGACTTGTTGGTCGTCCACGCCATCGACGAGCCTTCCCTGGGGGCCGTGTCTTTGGTGCGCGAATTCATGTCGCTTGGCGGGACCGTCATGGTGTTGCCGGACAGCATGGCCAGCGGATTGTCTTGGGTGGCGGGAGAGGCTTCTTGGGTGCGAGGGGAAGGTCGTGTGACCGAAGTGCAGTGGTCGCACCCGTTGTTCAAGCCCGTGTTCAGAAGCGTGCCTTCCCGAGTGGACTGGCCGGCCTACGACCGCATCCTCGACAGGCGTCCAAGGGCCCAAGAAGAAGTGTTGGCCACCGCGGCCAACGGCCTGCCCTACCTGACCCGAATGCCTTCCGAGGAGGGAGGCGACCTCTACCTCCTTGGGACGTGTTTGGAAACGGGGAATTTCGTGAGACACGGGCTCTTCGTTCCCACGCTTTTGAGGGTGGCTGAATCTGCACGCCACGGCGCGGCCCTGGCCCAACGGCTGGACGACACTGAAGCGCTGACAGTCCCAAGGCAACCTGGACAGCGACGCGACCACACCTGGCGCATCGTGGGTGTCGAGGGTGTGCAGGTTGTGCCAGAGCCGAGAAGCACGCCGCAAGGCACGTCCCTGCGCTGGGGCGGCGCCTTGACCGAACCCGGAGGGTACACCGTGCTTCGCAACGACACGGCCGTGGCCACCTTCGGACTCAACCACTCCCCCAACGAGTCCAACCTGGCCGTTTGGGACGTGGAGGCCTGGCGCGATCGCACTGTCTCCTTGGGCTGGCCAGAAATTCAGATTTGGACCCAACCAGAAGGCCAACTCCGAAACTTGGTGGAACAACACATCTCTGGCAAGCGCTTGGCGTGGTACTTTTTCGCCGCAGCCCTCATGGCCTTGGCTTTCGAAACTTTACTCCTTCGCAGATGGAACAAGCTCTTCTCCTGAAACAAACCCGGGTGTTGGACCCTTCCAGCCCATGGCATGGCCAGGTGGTCGACATCTTGATGGACCAAGGTCAAATCGTTGAAGTTGCACCTCACCTCGACGCACCCTCCGCGAAGGTCCTGGAAGGCCAAGGCGGCGTGGTGAGCCAAGGTTGGGTGGACGGCCAAGTCCACTTCCGGGAGCCCGGGGAAGAAACCAAGGAAGGCCTTGCCCATGGGCTCCACGTCGCGGCTGCGGCCGGCATGACCCAAGTGGCCTTGTTGCCCTCGACCCACCCCCCTGTGGACCACGCGATGGCCGTGGAAAGCTTGCTGGCCAAAGGGGCCAAAGCCCAGTCTTCAGGTTGCCCGACCGTCGTGCTTCCCATGGGATGCGTCACAGAGCAAGGCCAAGGCCAGCAGTTGGCGGAAATGAGCGACATGGCGCACCACGGTGCGGTGGCCTTCTCAGACGACGCCCCGATGGACCGTGTGGGCGCCTTGCAACGCGCCCTGACCTACTCCAGGGCCCACGGAAAAACCGTGATGGATTTGCCCTTGGAAACCGACTTGAACCACGGCGGCGTCATGCACGAGGGCTTGGTGAGCACAGAAATGGGGTTGCTCGGCATCCCCGTGGAAGCGGAAGTGCTTCGGGTCTCGCGCGATTTGGAGGTGCTCCGGCACGCCGGCGGACAGTTGCACTTCTCCATTGTGACCGCCGCCCAATCGCTCGACCTCATCCGCGAAGCCAAGGCTGAAGGACTCTCCGTCACGTGCGGCACCACTGCGGGCCACTTGGTGTACACCGACGAAGACCTGCGTGGGTTCCATGGAACGTTGAAGGTCCGCGCCCCGTTCCGATCGGCTGCAGATCGGAAGGCGCTGCGTCAAGGTGTCTTGGACGGCACCGTGAACATGGTGGTCAGCGACCACAGGCCAGAAGATTTGGAGCACCACGACGTGGAATTTGTGTTGAGCCCCAACGGCATGGCCGGGTTGTCCTCGGCGTTTGCGTTGACCCTCCATGGACTTGCCCAAGAGACGTCCCAGGACAACGCCCACGCCGCGGCCGTGCGCGCTTGGTCGTCAGGACCTCGCCAGGTCTTGGGACTCGCCGAGGCGCCCATCGCGGCCGGAGGCCCAGTCAATTTGACGTGGCATGCGCCAGAAGCCGCGCACCACGCTGAAGTGCCGACCAAAGCGGTCAACACGCCGCCGTTGCCGGAAGGGTTGACGTGCGCAGTCCGCGGCGTCGTCCACGGCACCAAGCACTGGTTGGCTCAGGCCTGACCCTGAGGCCCCATGTAGGGCAAAGGCATGCCAGGGTCTTCTTGACCGTGGTCTTGGATTGGGCCATGCTGCTTCTCGAAACGCTGCACGTTTTCCGCCAGCGCGCCCAAAAGACGCTTGACGTGGTGTGGTGACATCACAACGCGGCTCCGAACCTTGGCCTTGGGCATCCCCGGCATCACTTGGATGAAATCCATCACAAACTCTGCAGGGCTGTGGGTGATGACGGCCAGGTTGGCGTACACCCCCGTGGCCACCTCCTCGGGGAGCTCAATGTTGAGTTTCCCTTTTTTGTCTTGATCTGCCATGACCCGAAGGTACGTCAGGCCTTGAGCTCCAACTCGAGCAACTCCGGAAGCGATCGAACTGTGCGCCAAGCCTCGGGATGTCGCTCCCCGGAAGGCGCGAAATGCACCCCTCGCCATCCCACTTCCTGGGCACCCAGAATGTCGCTTTCCAAACTGTCTCCCACCATCACCGCGGACTCGAATTCTGTGGCGCTCAACCCCGCGCGTTGGGCCGCGAGCCGGTACGCTTGCGGGTTGGGCTTTTTGACCTCCAACGCGTCGCTGGTGTAGACGCCTTCGAAAAACGGCGTCAGGTTGCAGTTGTCCATCTTCAAATGCTGCACCTCGTCGAACCCGTTGGTCAACACCCACATTCGGTGGCCTCGGGCGCGCAGGGTCTCAAGCACCTCTAACGTGCCTGGGATGAGGGCTTTTTGGTACGGGCTGTGGGCCAAATAGTGCTCCCCCAAACGGGACGGCAAACCCTCCGGGCACGCCACTCCACAAGCCTCCAGGGCCAATTCAAAGCGTCGGCCCCTCAAGGTGGCTTTGTCCATTCGGCCTGCCCTGAATTCGGCCCAACAATGGTCGTTGGCCGCCTCGTAATGTCGAATCCACGTGGGCAAATCGGCGACGCCCAAGGACGCCAACTTCAATTCATTGAATCCTTGACCCAAGGCCAACCTGGAATTGGTTTCGAAGTCCCACAAGGTGTGGTCCAGATCAAAGAACAACGGGGCAAGGGTCATGACAGGGGTGCGTTTTTGACCAACCATGAGAGGGCAGCCAAGGCCAGCGCCCACAGGGCGAAGGCAAGCATCAACAGCTGCATGACCCAAGGATGGTGTCGGAAGTATTTGGCCGCAAGCGTGGTGGCAATCGGCACAGAAATCAGTCCAGAGACCGCCAAGAGTCCGTGCAAGCCGAAGTTGTTTTTCAGCCACACAATGCGTCGGCGGCCTGGCGTGAACGTTCGCTTCCCTCGCCCTTCGCGGGAACCGAGTTTCTCTTCAAACCAGGAAAACAAACGCTTGCCAGAGTGCCACACCACCCACACGCCTCCAGCGGCGCCCGCTGCAGTCACCGCCCAAGCGACCCACCACGGATGACCCGTGGCCATCATCAATGAGGGCGTGACCACGAATTTGACCACCGCCACAGCCGCCCATGCAGCATACTCCAACGCTTGCCACTCCATGGTCTGAAGTTACCCCACAGACTTGCTCCGGGCCTTCCGGGCGATGCCAACGTATGTTGACTTCCATCCAGCCCACGCCTCCGTGTCGCTGACGGAGGTGTTGTGCCAACACATGCGCCAACCTCCCCCGACCGTGGCCACAATCTCCAAGAGGTCGGTCAACTGCTGTTCTGCCTCTGGGGCAGACCAACCGAGCTTTCCCCGCATGGCTTCATCCATGACCACCATGGGCTGAAGCTCCAACGGAATGACCTTGTTGTCCACCACGTCGAATGCCATGAAATCTCGACTTGTGCCGGCACGAAAGCCCACGTNGTGGGCCCATCCCAACGAACTGTCCACCGCAATGCCCATNCCCACCCATTGCCGCCACAGCTCTCCAGGACATCCCCGAAGAAAATGGGTTCTCACCTCGTCACANCGCATGCCAGGCCATGCCTTCAACCGCGCCTGCTCTGCCTGCGCCACGTTGGGATCTTCCAAGGCGCGCCATCCAGGATGCCACCGCACCANCACCTTTGGTCGCCGAGCCAAGGCCTCCACCAAGTGAGGCAGCGCGGTTCCGGCTGGGTCCAAGCCCACGTCGTAAGGACGGTTGCGCGTGGCAGCAAGCACGTGGAACGTCACTTGTTCGCCTCNATGATGTTCCAGAAGCCNGTCGTAGGTGTCGTAGGGGTCTTGGATCCACCCGCAGTTGACNTTGAAACGCTCCTGAACCGTCGCCCAACGACCCAACCCAAAATCGCGCACTTGCAACAGCCAAGATTTCAAACGNGACCTGCCCTTGTGCTTGAACGCCACGTCCACGTCAANCGTCCAATCGCAGACCAAGGGTTGCGCGGGCAACCCCTGTCCAGCAATGGCATGCCACATGATGTCCGCCCAGGGCCATCGGGGCTGTAGTGATGCCGACATCACCTGTCCAAAACCACGAACGGTCTCCTTCAAAGACAGCCAAGCTTCGGGAAAACTTCGGGGACGGCCATGCTCNTCCAAGNCNACCCTTCCCGCNTGTTCNTCCCAGCATGTGAGCGCATGAAACGTCGCCGCCAGNGGATCGAAAGGCCAACAGTCGGCCNCTGCGTCCATGGCACAAGGCACACACAANGTNACCTCNCCGTGTTNCCAGGCGGTCCATTCCACCAGAAGGTCATCTTGAGGTCGCACCTCTGTGGTGACCAAAGGATGGTCTAGCCACCGTCCCAATGTGACGCCTTCCAGTTCCAGAAGNGTCTCGGNGCCCTCTTCTCGTCCNTCCCAAGTCCAAGANGTCTTNAACCAACGGCAAAAGACTTGGTCCATCACGTATTCCTGCCTCGGTGACGGCGCGTGAGGGCTTCGCAGCACCCACGAGGCATGTGGCGCTGACTCAGNCATNNAACCCTTCCAGCATGAGGTTCAGCTTGTCCATGAGTTCATGGGCAGCTTGTCCATCACCGTACAGCAATCCAGGAGTGAATGGGCCTTGTTCAAACAACCCGTCAGAGAGTCGCTCCAAGGCCTCTGGAACTGGGCACAACACCGATTGCCCCTCGGCCACTTGCTCCGTCCATTCTGTGGAGTCCCGCAGGACAACGCACCGCCTTCCCAAAGAATAGGCCTCCTTTTGCACACCTCCACTGTCGGTCATCACCAACGGCGCCCTGTGCACGGCTTCAAGCAAATCCACGTAACCCATCGGCTCCACGGCATCCACGCCGCACGTGGCCAACCTGACCTGCCAAGGCTGTGACGACGTTTGAAGCCCCTTCAAGGTGCGGGGATGAATGGGCCAGACCGCACGCAGCTCGCGCGTCTTAAGCCAAGCACCAATGGCTTCGACCCACGACCACAACACGATGGGGTCGTCCACGTTGCTGGGGCGATGCATGGTCATCAACACCCTCCCTGAACGTGCCTTGCGCGCGTCGAATTGTGCGTTGAAATGAACGGNGTTGTCGTGCATGATGTCTCCTGTCTTCAGCACCCAAGGATTGCGCACAGAAGGCATGGTCCGGTCAGTAGAGTTGTCCAGGATGGCTTCCTTCTGCAAGTGAACCACCGCAGCATGGGTCGGGCAAACCAACACGGACGACATGNGGTCGGTCAACACCCGGTTGACTTCTTCAGGCATGCGCCAATCGTGCGAACGAAGGCCAGCCTCGATGTGGATCAAGGGAATGTGTTTGGCCGTGGCTGCCCACGCCCCGGCGAGCGTGGAATCCGTGTCGCCAAACACCACCACCCAATTGGGACGGTGCACGTCGATGGCCGTTCGGATGCCTTCCATCATGTCGCCCAAGCGAAGTTCCCGACTCGCTGCGTTGGGTGCCAAGCGCACATCAGGCTCCGGCAAACCCAGTTCTTGGAAGAATTGTCCGCTCAAGGCCTCGTCGTGATGCTGGCCCGTGTGCAACCACGTGCTGCGCCAACCACCCACATCCACCAACGCGCGNTGCAAGGCCGCAGCCTTGATGAACTGGGGCCTTGCCCCCACCACAATCAACATGTGCTTGAATGCATTCATGGAAGCCAACCTTGGTCCGCAAAGCTAACGAACNCTTTTCCGGCCACGATGACATGGTCCAACACGGGAAGGTCCAAGTGTTTGCCGGCCTCGCACAAGGTCGAGGTCAGCCGGCGGTCCGCGTCACTCGGCTGGGGATTGCCAGAGGGATGGTTGTGCACCNACACCAGGGCCGCCGCNCGCATGGCCAAGGCCCGGCCANAGACGAGTTTGGGATCNACCANGGTGCCNGTCAAGCCTCCCCNTGAAATGCAGATTTCCGCCAACACGTGGTTGGACCGCCTCAAGAGCAACACCCAAAACTCCTCGTGTTGCAAGTCCCCCAAGCGAGACACAAATCGNTTCCGAACGTCTTGGCTGGTCTTGACCCACGACCCGGCCCGCCGATGGTGCCCCTCCCTTCTGCGACCCAACTCCATGGCGGCGGCGACCAAGGTGGCCTTCGCAGGTCCAATGCCGTTCACCACGGTGAGGCTTTCCACGGGCCAGGACGCCAAGTTGTTCAAGCAGCCCTGTGCCAATTCGANCACTTCCTGCGCCAACAATTCGGCCGACCGGCCCTTGTGACCCGTTCCCAACAACAAGGCGATCAATTCCCGGTCGTTCAAGGCCCCCAAACNTTCCTGGGCCGCNCGCGCTCGGGGCCTTTCCTGCTCAGACATGGCACAAAAAAAACCCGCTGTCCAAGACAACGGGTTTGAAGTTGTTGAGCGTCAGCTCGGAGTCGATNTTCAGAGGCTGGACACGTGCTTGGTCAAGCTCGACTTCAAGTTGGANGCTTTGTTCTTGTGGATGATGTTGCGCTTGGCAAGTTTGTCCAACATGGCGCTCACCAAAGGCAACAATGCAGATGCTTCCTTCGCATCGGTGGATGCGCGGAGCTTGCGGACGGCGTTGCGGGCCGTCTTGTGCTGGTAACGGTTGCGGTCACGCTTTTTCTCGTCGGACCGGATGCGCTTGAGGGCTGATTTGTGATGTGCCATGATGTCTACCTAGCTAAAACAGGGGTGCAAATATAGTGAGGAACGTGGGTCCTGCAACTGCAGGGACAAAAAAAGAAGGGCGCCGAGGCGCCCTTCCGTCCTAACAATCTACATGCACCCCGACGTCCGCATGCGACGTTCGCCGGAGGATGCAGAACAAACATACCAGGTCAGCTCGACGAGGGCCATAGTACGCCTGGTGGAGTCATCCACAGCAAACCTGAAGTTGCCCACATTCCCAAACGTTGTGCCTTCTGTGTATTTTTGACACGAGGATGCAATTGAGAACCATGAGGCGCAAGGCACATTTTCCAGTTCATTTGATGTGGTTGGGGTTTGCTGGAATGGCGGCAGGTTCAACCTGGGGCCAAACCTCACCCACGTTCGTCGATGTCGGCGCGGCAGCAGGACTCGACGCGGAAGGCCAACACCACTGCGTGGCCGTGGGCGACTACGACGGCGATGGAGACGAAGACATCTACGTCGGCACCAAATTCCAGCCCAACAGCTTGTACCGCAACAACGGCGACATGACGTTCACCAACGTCGCAGAAGAGGCCGGTGTGGCGGACGAGGGGTTCACCAACGCGGCGATCTGGTTCGATTTCGACAACGACGGAGACCTCGACCTGGCCACGGGCAATGGCTTTGGAGGCAGCGACCCCGCACCCAACCGGTTTTACGTGAACCAAGGGGACGGCACTTTCATCGACGTGGCGGAGGCGTACGGCCTGAACAGCGCGTTGATGTGCCGGAGCTTGCACGCGGCGGACTACAACCACGACGGCTTCACCGACCTGTACGTGGTCAACATCAACGCCGTGAACCATTTCTACCGCAACGAAGGAGGGACGGGCTTCACCAACGTCTATGGTGCCACAGGCACCTTCGACACGGGCGTCGGCATGGGAAGCATTTTCTTCGACTACGACAACGACGGGGACCAAGACTTGTACTTGACCCACGATGCCAACCAAACCAACAAGCTCTACCGCAACCAAGGGAACGGCACGTTCTTGAATTTGGCCTTCATGGCGGGGCTGAACTATCAAGGCAATTGCATGGGCGTGGACGTGGCGGACATCAACCACGACGGCCACCTGGACTTGTACATCACCGACCTCTACCCCAGCGCGATGTTCATGAACAACGGGGACGGCACGTTCGACGACATCAGCGTGTCTTCAGGGACCAATGATTCGGGGATGACTTGGGGGTGCGTCTTTTTCGACTACGACCACGACGGGCATTGGGACCTGTACATCGTGAACGACTACCTCTTCGCCCCTCTGTCCAACATCATGTACCACGGCAACGGCGACGGAACGTTCACGCCCGTCAGCGAGGGCGACCCCACCTTGGAGCACCCCTACTCGGACTACGGTTTGGCGATGGCGGACTTCGACCAAGATGGCGACCTGGACCTCATCGTGGCGACCACCAAGTCCTCGACCCAGCCAGGCTTGGCCTTGTTGCGGAACGACGCATCCGACGGCCATTGGATGCAGGTCAAACTCGTGGGCACGCTGGACAACCGCGACGCCGTGGGCGCCCGGGCCACCCTCCACCACAGCGGCAGCGCGCACATGGACGAGGTCAACATCGGGCAGGGCTATTCCGGGGCCAGCACCCTCAACCTGCATTGGGGACTTGGAGTAGTGACCTCGGTGGACTCCCTTGTCGTGAGGTGGCCCAACGGCGACATGGACACGTACCACGACTTGGACGTCGACGCCGTTCATGAATTGTGGCAACCCACCAATTGCCTGGCCGATTTCAATTACGACGCAGCCCGGACTTCTGCCGACCTGCTCGAAATGCTCAGCGGCTACGGCGACGAAGGGGTTGTCGGAGATTTGGAC